>MFMT01000030.1 GCA_001783565.1 Candidatus Kaiserbacteria bacterium RIFOXYD1_FULL_42_15
AATGTGAATGTCACCAGTGATACTACCTACACCCTAGAAGCTGCCAATAGCAGTGGCTCTAGTTATTGTTCGGTCAATGTTGATGTAATCACAACAATCCCTCCCCAAGTTCCGCCAAATGTCTGTACAGCTGATGTGATGACTTGTCCAGACGGTAGTCAAGTTGGTCGCTCTGGTCCAAGCTGTGATTTTATTTGTCCAGCTCCATCGCCAGTAGAAGAAGTCATGGCGCGAATAGTTATCAATAGAGCGTTTGCGTCCAGTAGTGATTTGAATAGCAAAAAGATTCTAGTCAATGACACTACCATTAACAGTGGCGACTGGTTTCCTTTAACCAAAAACGGTGAGCGTATCCTAGATGCTAGGACACCATTAACAGTTTCTGGGGCAAACACTTTTCCTGGTTTAATAGTTACTCGTCAATCTACTGGTGTTAATGTTTATTCAATTGGAAGACATGAAAGTATTAAGTCATTTGAAATAACCGATGGTTATCTTGAAATAAAAAATACCACTTTAAAAGCGGATTCACTTAAAAAAATACAGTTTGAAAACCATGCCTCTTCCACTGTTTATGATCATGTAGAAAGATCATCTGACACTAAATACACGTTTGGTATGTTTGTAGATGTTGATTTTGACGGTTTTGTAATTAACTATACAGACCCGACCTATTCACCAGTACCAGCGATTGAACCCGGAGTAGTGCTAGGTGCATCAACAGACATTTGGGATCAAATTGGTCTAATTCTGACTAATATATCAAAAGCGATGAAAGATTTGATTAACAATAAATAAAAGTTAATCAAGATTAAAAAATAAGAACCGGGTTTCAAAACTCGGTCCTTATTTTTTTATTGTAATTGGTGCAGAATGTCCTGTCAGCTTGCTGTGGAGTGGTTTACTTTCACATTTTGTTAGAAATGGTGTATGGTATGCACCTATGTCACGCATGGAAGGATTAATAGTTTTTAATGAAGTATCTTATGAATATGATGCTACCCGCCCAATTCTAAAGTCGGCGAGTTTTGTGGTGCGCCGGGGGGGTAAATTAACCTTGATGGGGCAAAACGGGGCTGGTAAAAGTACTTTATTTGCTTTGATTACTGGTTTATTAAAGCAAGATTCTGGTGACATCAATATTCAACCACGAACCACAATTGCTATTTCCCGCCAAATTATTCCTCGGCCAGAATTGAAATTGACTGTCCGAACATTTTTTGAGCAATGTTTTAAGGAGAAGATTTATGACATTGACCCCAAGATTGATGATGTGTTGGAAATCGTGAATTTGACCCCGACCGAGAAAATGAAGGAAACTTTTAAGGATAGAATTATCGGTAGCTTTTCTGGAGGGCAACAAGCACGCTTGCTTTTGGCTCAAGCCCTAATTCAAAATCCCGATGTGCTACTACTAGACGAACCAACAAACAATTTAGACGTTTCCGGAATTGACCATCTCACGACCTTTCTTAAGGAATACACAAAAACCGTATTGGTTATTTCCCACGATGCCGACTTCCTTAATTCCTTTACTGATGGTGTGTTGTATCTAAATGTACAAAATAGGCAAGTGGAGCAATATAATGGAAATTATCATACTGTGCTCAAAGATATTGCGGCTCGGGTGGAGCGTGAGCAACGACAGAATGCGCAGTTGGCAAAAGAAATTCAGGCCAACAAAGACAAGGTAAACTATTTTTCCAACAAAGGAGGCAAGATGCGTTTGGTAGCCAAGAGGATGCGTGACGATATTGAGGAGGCAGAAGAGAATAAGGTTGATGTCCGTAGAGAAGACAAGACTATTCGTCCGTTTACCATTGAACCCCAAACGGATGTTCCGATTGATGTGGTTAAACTAACCTCATACAAAGTAATTCGTAATCATGTTCCCAAAGAGGTTGAGTGTAGTTTGATATTAAAGCGTGGCAGTCATTTGCAAATCATTGGGCCAAACGGAATTGGTAAGACCACTTTACTTGAATCCTTAGCGTCCGGACATGCCAAGGGCGAGCAGGTTACTCCCAGTGTAAAAATTGGTTACTATCGTCAAGATTTTTCCAACCTAGAATTTGAAAAAACTGTTTTTGAAACTCTGATGGACTCAATGCCGAAAAAGATCGAGGAAGACATGCGTTCAATTGCCTCTGGTTTTTTACTTTTTAGTGATTTGATGAAGACCAGGGTTGGTAATTTATCTGAAGGCCAAAAGGGATTAATGGCCTTTGCTAAGTTAACCATGGAGAGACCGGGTCTTTTGATTCTCGACGAGCCAACCAACCATATTAATTTCCGTCATATTCCCATTATTGCCAAGGCCTTAAATGAATATATCGGAGCGATGATTTTAGTTTCGCATGTGCCAGAATTTGTTGAACAAATTAGAATTGATGAAGTACTGGATTTAGGAAAACAGAAGTAGGTGGTGCAAAAAATAAGCGTCTTCGCGAAGACAGTTGTTTTCAATTTAATACCATCCCCAATTAACGCTTGGACATAAACGCCTTTCAAAATTTTGAGCGAAAAGCAAGCTGGAGTCCGAAGCATATTGGTATATGTTGAGGGCGAAGCGCGGTTTTGTAGCCAAAATTTGGGATTGCGTGTCCAATGGTTAATTGGAGATGGTATAACTATGCAACTATTAAACTATCAAACCATTTAACCACTAAACTATTTATTCTTTTCCACTCGAATATTCTCTTTTTAATGACATTTTCTATACGCTATTGCCCTACGTCAACAAATACCGTATAGTATTGCCGTTAAGCCAGTCTGGCTTTTTCTTTTTTCCTGCGCGCCCCAAACTGCGTCTTGGTGGAAGAATATTTATAAAAATAATTTATTATACATATAATTATATGGCTAGAAAATTCCCTCTCAATAGACTACGTAACTTCGGTATTGTCGCCCACGTTGATGCTGGTAAAACCACTACCTCAGAACGCGTGCTTTTCTATACCGGAATGAGTCACAAAATTGGTGAGGTGCATGACGGCGCTACTGTCACTGACTGGATGGAGCAAGAGCGAGAGCGTGGTATCACTATTACGGCCGCAGCCATTTCTTGTAACTGGTCAAAATCAGAAGTAGTTGACCGTAAGGATGAGTCACAAATGTATACTTTTAATATCATTGACACACCCGGGCACATTGACTTTACGGCTGAAGTAAAGCGTTCCATGCGAGTGCTTGATGGTGCAGTGGTGGTGTTTGACTCGGTAGCAGGAGTAGAACCGCAATCAGAGACCAACTGGGGTTATGCTGACGAGGCCGGAGTGCCACGAATCTGTTTCATTAATAAGATGGATAGATTGGGAGCTGATTTTGAGAAGTCATACAAAAGTATCCAAGATCGTTTGTCGAAAAAGGCAGTCCGGATTCAATTGCCGTGGGGCGCAGAAGAGAATTTCTTTGGTGTGGTTGATTTAATCAAAATGAAGGCCTACGTTTTTGAGGGCGAGATGGGGATGGTTGTTAAAGAGGTAGAAATCCCAGCTGAGCTCCAAGCCGATGCAGAAAAGTATCGAGCCGAATTGATTGAACGAGTGGTGGAGCATGATGATACTCTAATGGAAGCATTTCTTGAAGGCAATCTTCCATCTGACGAAGATCTTAAAGCCACCCTCCGCAAGGCGGTGATAGCCAATCAAATTTTCCCCGTCATGACTGGCTCTGCTCTTAAGAATATTGGCGTTCAGCTAGTGCTTGATGCGGTGGTAGATTATCTGCCAGCTCCGACTGACTTGCCTCCAGTAAGAGGAATTAATCCCAAAGACGACAGCGAAGTTTTTCGTAGTGCTTCTGATGAAGAACCATTTTGCGCCCTCGCTTTCAAGCTCCAAACCGACCCATTTGTGGGTCAGCTGACATTTTTCCGAGTTTATTCTGGAGTGGTGAAAGCAGGAAGTTATATCTTTAATGCTTCTACTGGCGAAAAAGAGCGACTTGGACGTATCGTGCGACTCCAAGCTGACAAGCGAACAGAGGTAGAGGAAGTCTATGCTGGCGAAATTGCCGCCGGTGTGGGACTAAAAGAAGTGATGACTTCTCATACCCTGTGTGACGAAGATAAACCAATTATCCTTGAATCAATCATTTTTCCCGAGCCGGTGGTGGCGATGCGAGTAGAACCAAAAACCAAGAACGACCAAGAAAAAATGAGTACCGCTCTCAAAAAACTGTCTGACGAAGACCCAACCTTCAAGGTTACTTCTGATGCCGAGACAATGGAAACGATTATCGCTGGTATGGGTGAGCTTCACCTTGAAATTTTAGTTGATCGTATGAAGCGAGAGTTTGGGGTAGAGGCCAATGTTGGCGCTCCCCAAGTGGCTTATCGTGAGACAATTCAACGCGAAGCGGAAGCAGAATACAAATATATCAAGCAGTCAGGTGGTCGTGGTCAGTATGGACACGTCAAGATTAAGATTCGACCAATTGAGGCCCGCGACCCAGAAGAAAAACTACCAAAGAATGTTACCCGCGAAGACCACTTTGAGTTCATCAATAATATTAAAGGAGGAGTTATTCCCCAAGAATTTATTCCAGCCGTTATGAAGGGTGCAAAAGAAGCGATGGCGCGAGGATTTGTGGCTGGTTATAAAATGGAAGATGTGGCGGTTGAATTATTTGACGGAAGTTATCACGATGTGGATTCTAGTGAAATTGCTTTCAAGTTGGCGGCTATTCATGCTTTCAAAGAGGCAGCCGCTAGAGCAGGGGCTGTTCTCTTGGAGCCAGTGATGAAGGTGGAAATCCGAACCCCAGAGCAATTTATGGGTGATATCAATGGAAATATTTCTAGTAAACGGGGTCAGGTAGAGAGTATGGGTGATCTTGGTGACAAGAAAGTTATCACTGCTAAAGTGCCACTATCAGAGATGTTTGGTTATACCAACACTCTGCGTTCAATGACTCAAGGACGGGCATCCATGATGATGGAATTTGATCATTATGACGTAGTGCCACCAAACGTAGCCATAGAAATAAAGAAAGCTCGTGGCGTGAAAAGCGATGAGGCAGACGCCGAGTAAGCTTTGCAAGACTTTGCCAGCTAACTTTGAGTGAAACGAAAAAATATTAGCAATGATGACAATAAAATTATCGTCATTGCGAGCCACAGCGCGGCAATCCAGAGTTCGCTGAAGGGTGTGGATTGCCACACCAGTTCCGCTGTCGCTACACTGGTTCGCAAAGCGCGTCTGGTTATTTGAAAAAGGTCACAACGTCGGTATCGCGAGGTACTGGAGGAATAATAAATCACCAAAAAGAATTAACAAAAAATAATTAGCTCATCCAAGTGAGCTAATTATTTTTTGTGTATAACTATTACGTCATCAAATGGTTACTAGATTATACTTATACTTATATTTATTATATGTCATATTTATTTCGGGCATTACAGAATTATATTTTATTTGTAGTTATTGGGCTGACTATTATTATTAGCGGTCTAGTAGGGGTATATTTTGTTTCTGCCCAAACCCCGCCAGTGGGTATTCCAAGTTCAATTGAAATGACTGGTTACGCCTGGAGTAGTAATATCGGCTGGATTTCGCTCAATTGCAAAACTGGGGGTGCGACCGGAAATGACATTTGTAGTACCTCTAACTACCAAGTAAAACTTAACCCCACTGGTGAACTTATTGGTTACGCCTGGAGTAGTAATATTGGCTGGATTCGTTTTGGCGGCCTGAGCAAATTTCCGACTGTCACGGGAAACAGTGCCGTAAATGCCAGTATGACTGGTACCTATCCCAATCTAACTTTCAATGGTTGGGCTCGCGCTTGTGCCGGAATGCTAGGTAATGGATGTTCTAGTGCAGGTAAGAGCCTTACGGCCGGTAGTTGGGACGGTTGGATTTCACTCAAGGGAAGTAATTATGGGGTTAGTACGGCGAAATTTGGAACTCCCCAATATGTCTGGGGAAGTGACGTTGTCGGGTGGGTTGATATGTCAAGTAGAGCCAGCTGGGATGCCCCAAGGGCTACCATAACTGGCACATCGTGTATGATCCTAACCGGTCAGAGTGAGTGTAGTGGAAAAATATCATGGGAGATTAATCCAACGACAGTTTCAAATCCCAATATCTATCGGCTGGTGCCTTCCCCAACACAACTAAGTACTCAGAGAGTTGGTGTCGGTGTGCCGGTTATCTTGAAGCATGGAGCTAACATCTTTCTCGCGCGAACGGGTACTACTGAATTAAGTAGACTATTATTAACCGTTAGTTGTGAGTCAGGTCAGGTGATGAATGCTGGAATTTGTCCCAACCCACCACCAACCATCACTATCAAGGCCGAACAACCAGTGGTGCGGATTGGTCAAACAGTAACCATCACCTGGACGATTACTAATTTGCTTGACGGAACGTGTACGCTAAGTGGTACAGGCCTTACTGGTACAGTAACCACTTCAGGCAACCGCTCATCTGGTCCGATTAATAACTACAATAAATTTGGCATTAGTTGCACTGGATCCTTTGGTACCGTTACCGCCAAAGATGCAGTTGAGGTTGTACCTTCAGCCCAAGAAATTTAGTTCCCTTTATATCATTATGGAATCAACATCAATACCATCACTAAAGAAAATTCAGTATTTAATTACCGGCTTGTTAATTCTCCTGCTCATTGCCCTAGTAGGTGTGTATATATATTACGGTATGCAATTGGCTATCACCGACCCTCTTGCGGAAGTCCCAGCTGATGCCTTGGTGCCAAAGGAAACGAATGATGAAAAACAAGCCATCATAGATGCTTTACAACAACCAGCGCCAGATACAAAAACCCCAGAAGAAAGGCAAGTGATTATTGAATCTTTACAACAGCCAGCTTCTGATTCCATGACCGTAGAGGAAAAACAAGCAATCTTAGATGATTTACAAAATAATTAATATTATCAATTCCTACCACGATTGTTTTTCCCACTGCTAGCCCAGATGGATGTTAGGTGAGGACATGCTTGCAACTCCAGTTTATCTTATACCATCTCCAATTAACCATTGGACACGCAATCCCAAATTTTGGCTACAAAACCGCGCTTCGCCCTCAACATATACCAATATGCTTCGGACTCCAGCTTGCTTTTCGCTCAAAATTTTGAAAGGCGTTTATGTCCAAGCGTTAATTGGGGATGGTATTATTTTGGGTGGTTCCTTTATAAGACGTTACAGTGGTGACGTTCAGCATCTTAGTAAGGAAGGATGATGAAACCTTTCTGCGCAGGCAGGAGTTCCAAGATTAATTAGCATTAGAGCATGATGGTGAAAGATTCATTTTGACTAGATGAAAAACTTGCAAAACTTGACCTATCTGGTAGTATTTCTCCACCGCCACAGCAATTTGCTGTGTGTCGGAGCGACTAATATTTTGCTCTTTCACACGTATCGTGTGCATAGTGGTAGCGCGACTTGTTCTCGCGCCGTTACCACTCTACACTCGAGCACGGCTTTTTAGATATTAAAAAGCAGCTGTGTGCGGATTATTATCTAATTATTTTTAGTATATGGCTCAAGATTTTGATCGATCAAAGCCGCACATTAACGTTGGAACCATTGGTCACGTTGACCACGGTAAAACTACGCTAACGGCTGCAATTCTAGCGGTACTTCACGCCAAAGGCGGAGAATACAGTGCTAGTCTTAAGGGAGTGGGAGAAATTGACAAAGCGCCAGAAGAAAAGGCGCGCGGTATTACGATTTCTCTTTCTCACTCAGAATATTCAACCCCAACTCGTCACTATGCGCACATTGATGCGCCTGGTCACGCTGACTACATCAAGAACATGATTACTGGTGCGGCCCAGATGGACGGGGCTGTCTTGGTGGTAGCGGCGACAGACGGAGCGATGCCTCAGACCCGTGAACACGTACTTTTAGCCAAGCAGGTTGGCGTACCAAACATCATCGTTTTTCTTAATAAGTGCGATATGGTTGATGATGAGGAAATGTTGATGTTGGTAGAAGAAGAACTTCGTGAACTTCTAACCAAGAACGGTTTTGATGGTGTCAACGCACCGATTATTCATGGTTCAGCTCTTAAGGCGCTGGAAGACCCAGCTAGTGATTGGGGTCAAAAGGTACTTGATTTGGTGGATGCGATGGACACATATTTCCCCTTGCCAGTTCGAGACCTCGACAAACCATTTTTGATGCCGGTGGAAGACATCTTCTCCATTGAAGGCCGAGGAACGGTAGTGACCGGTCGAGTAGAACGTGGTTCAGTAAAGGTGGGTGAGGAAATCGAAATTGTTGGTATCAAACCAACTGCCCTTACCACTGTAACTGGTGTGGAAATGTTTAACAAACAATTGGATCGGGCTCAGGCCGGAGACAATGCTGGTGTCTTACTCCGAGGAACAAAGAAGGAAGATGTTCATCGTGGCCAGGTCTTGGCCAAGAAGGGTTCAGTAACTCCACATACAGAATTTGAAGCTGAGGTGTACGTCCTTTCAAAGGATGAGGGTGGACGTCATACTCCATTCTTTTCTGGTTATAAGCCACAATTTTACGTTCGAACCACTGATGTTACTGGCGAGGTAACACTGGCCGAGGGGGTAGAAATGGTTATGCCGGGGGATACCGCCACCTTTAAGGTAAAGCTGGTAGCTCCAGTGGCTCTTGAAGATCAAACTAACTTCGCTATTCGTGAAGGAGGCAAGACTGTGGGAGCGGGAGTGGTAACCAAGATTGTCGCCTAGGGAGTACTGAGATTCACCTCGTCATTTTACTAGGAATGCGGTTCGGTCGGTCGCGGTAGGGTATCTACCACTTCTTTCAAAACCTTATTCTTTCTCGTACTCGAGGCAACCTCAGTGTCCCTATGGAGAATAGTCTGCAAATAAAATTGCCTTATGACAACCACAGAAAAAAAAGAAACAACTAAAACTCCAATCAAGAAATCTGCCGCGAAAGCGAAAACGGTTACTAAAAAGGAGACTAAATCAGCTGGAGAAATTCAAAAATTGCGCATTCGCGTTCGTGCCTTTGAGCATAAAATTTTGGATAGTTCAGTCAAGCAAATCATTGACACGGCGTTACGTTTTGATGCACAAGTAGTCGGTCCAATACCACTGCCGACTGAAATTAAAAAGTATACGGTCAACCGAGCATCATTCGTGTATAAAGACGCGCGAGAACAATTTGAGATGCGTACTCATAAACGAGTAATTGACATTCTAAACCCCAGTCCCAAGGTGATTGAGGCACTGACTAATTTATCCTTACCGTCCGGTGTGAATATTGACGTTAAGATGATGTAAAGCAAAACAACGAGCGGAAGCGAGTATGATTTTGCTTTGTTCCCGATTCGACCTATCGAGGGAGAATCGCTGGAACCAGAACGCCCAATAAAGAATTAGTCACTATTACTAAAACAACTCTCAATGGGATACGGTAGCGACAATTGCGAACTTTGTTCCCGATTCGACCTATCGAGGGAGAATCGCTGGAACCAGAACGCCCAATAAAGAATTAGTCACTATTACTAAAAACACCTCTGCAGGAGCAGAGGTGTTTTTGTGTCACTCATTTTGTTTGGCCACCGTCTTCGCGAATCCCGTTAGAAACATAGTATCTAGCGGGACTCGCAAAGACGGTAAAGAGAGTTATACTCGAAACCGTCGTCTTCGCGAGGAGTGGAGCGGAGCGGAATGACGTGGCGATCCACGACCATACGACGACGTGGATTGCTTCGCCTCGACTCGCAATGACGAAAACGAAGGTTGCGTCTTTGCGAGGAGCGAAGTGTCAACGGAGTGACGTGGCCTGCCTGCCGGCAGGCAGGCAATCCAGGGGTGACGACGACGTGGATTGCTTTGTGCTATAACTCCGGAGGAGAGTCCCCCGTTAGTGCTATTTATCTTTCAGACCAAAATAAGCATCCTGTGTATAAAAAAATAAATATAATAAATCCATACTCTATAATAAGAACATCATCTATATTAGTTAGTTTAGTTTATTTATAAATATGTCCCTTTCAAAATCAACTCGCCAAATTCTCGTTCTTGCCATCATCTCCATTGGTCTTTTGGGGTACAGTTTTATTCGAGCCGACTGGACGGCTCCAACGGCTAATCCACCAGCAAATAACGTCACCGCTCCGATTAATGCTGGTGCCACCTACCAAGCGAAGACCGGTGATTTAGGGGCGGTTAAAATACGGGCGGGGTCGTATTGTGATGCCAGTGGGGTGAATTGTTTTACTGCCACAAATTCAAAATCATTTTATTTTTGCACTAACGCTGAAAGTAAGAATGTAAATAACAGACCGTGTTATATAGCCGCCCATCCGGCATCTGTTTCGGCCACGGAACAACATTATTGGCCCCTGATGTGTTTAAAATCAGACAGTAGTATTTCACAAACTACTACTGGGCGAGCTATCAAATGGAATACAAGTACTAACCCTGATAATGAAATATGGACATTTCTCAACGGCTCTGGTGATTGGGACCCTTGTGGTGGTGATGGCCTAACCCGCACGGGTGCTATAATTATTGATATTGGATCTTAATCACTCCAGAGGAGAATCCTCTGTTAGTTAACTGGATATCTAATAAATACGGTACCGTATTTATTAGATATCCAGTACGGTTTGAGTATCATTTATTATTAGCTAGAACTAAACCTTGCTATTTATCTATAAACCCGTATACTGCCCATAGCTTTTAAAGACCTATGTTCGCTTAAGGTTGGCTTGCCAATCCTAGAACCAATGGGCACAAATCGCGCTTTTTCGTAAGCGAGCTTGTGCTCGCGCCACCGAAAAAGCGCGATTTGTTGTTTGGTCAGAAAGCAAAATTAAAATTATTAGAGTAATTTCTAACCAATGAAATTCATTTTAGGAACCAAAGACCGCATGACGCAGGTCTTTGCTGCCGACGGTACTTGTTACCCTGCCACCATCTTGCGTGTTGCTCCAGCCACCGTGGCGCGGATTAAGTCAGTGGCCACTGATGGCTATAGTGCGATCCAAATTGCCTCTGGTAGTCAAAAGCCAGAACGAGTGGCCAAGGCGCAAAATGGACAGTTTGCCACTTCACCAGCAGTGGTACGCGAGTTTCGTCCCAAGGCAATCTACAACGAGAATGTCTCGGGTTTTGAGCTCGGGGCGGTCTTGGATGCCAGTGTCTTTACCCCCGGGGATACTGTCAGTGTATCATCCATATCAAAAGGTAAGGGATTCCAAGGAGTAGTGAAGCGCCATGGTTTTGCTGGTGGACGGCGCAGTCATGGTAATAAACACTCAGAACGCGAACCGGGCTCAATTGGAGCTACTGGACTCAATCGTGTGATGAAGGGGATGCGTATGGCGGGAAGAATGGGAGGAGATAGAATAACCGTCAAGAACCTAACTGTTCTTCAAGTTAATGCCGCTGAAAACGTTCTTCTTATTAAAGGAGCGATACCCGGTCGAAAAGGCACCTTAGTCGAGGTTCGCGGTGTCTAAGTAAACAAATACATATTATATTATTATGAAAGCAAAAATATATACAGTTGAAGGAAAAGAGCAAGGCACAATTGCCTTGCCCGAATCAGTATTTGGCGTAACTTGGAATGCTGACCTCGTGCATGGTGTGGTAACAGCGATGCAGGCCAATGCCCGTACCTCTAATGCTCACACTAAGGGGCGAGGTGATGTTTCTGGTGGTGGTAAAAAGCCCTGGAAACAAAAAGGTACTGGCCGGGCTCGTCATGGTTCCAGTCGCAGTCCAATGTGGGTTGGCGGTGGTGTTTCTCACGGACCGACTAACGAAAAAGATTATTCAGTTAAACTGAACAAGAAAGTTAAAGCCAAGGCATTGGCAACTGTTTTGACCAAAAAATTCACCGATGCTGAAATGATTTTTGTTGATACACTGGCTTTTACAGAACCAAAAACAGCCACCGCAAAAATCATCATTAAAGCTTTGGCTGTCGGTGCAGAACATCCAGACCTCGCTACCAAGCGAAAAAATGCCGCCGTTCTCGTTTTGGCCAAACGTGACGAAGCAATTGAAAAAAGCTTCCGCAACTTCGGTAATATCGAAGTTATGCAAGCAAAAGATATTAATCCGGTTGATCTTTTGACATATAAATATGTCATCATGGCTGAGCCAGCTGTCGCTCTCGAGATTATCGAGAAGCGTGTAGCTTCAGTCGCATCAACCACTAAATAATAATTATTTATGGCTCTCTTCAGTCGAAAAAATTCATCAACTGTAGATCAGACAGTGACCAAAAAAGTTTCTTTAGCCCGGGTAACTGACCGCAATTTGTCGTCAGTGCTAGTTCATCCTCATGTGACCGAGAAGGCAGTAAGACAACAAGGAGAACATGTCTACACCTTTATGGTCAGTATGGATGCAACCAAATTCCTGGTGCGAGACGCGGTCATTGCTCTCTACAAAGTGACGCCGGTGAAGGTAAACATCGTCAAGAAATTACCCCGTCAGAAAATTTCACGCACCCGCGGTAGAGCGGTGTCAAACAAGGGTTATAAAAAAGCTTACGTGTATTTAGCAGCTGGTGATACTATTAATCTTGTCTAGGTATTATGAAAAAATATAAACCAACCTCAGCCGGACGCCGTGATGGCTCTGTGATTGAATACAAGAAGAAACTCACTAGCACCAAAAGTCTGCCCCATAAATCATTAGTCGTTGGCGGTAAAAGTACTGGCGGTCGTAACAATCAAGGTCGTACCACCGTACTTAACCGTGGAGGTGGAAACAAGCGCAAATATCGTCTCGTTGACTTCAAACTCGAAAAGAAAGATATTCCAGCGGTTGTTGAAACGGTCGAATATGATCCTTACCGAACCGGCTTCATTGCTCTTGTTTTATACAAGGATGGAGAGCGTCGTTATATTCTTGCCCCACAGGAGTTAACTGCAGGGACAACGGTATTAGTATCAGAAAAAGCCAAGCCAACAATTGGTAATCGTTTGCCGTTAGGAAATATTCCGGTTGGTACTCTTGTCTACAATTTGGAAATTAAGCCAGAAGGGGGAGCAAAGCTAGCCCGTTCGGCAGGTAACTACGCCACGGTGGTAGCTCATGATGCCGGCTACACCCTAGTCAAGATGCCTTCTTCTGAAATCAGAAAGCTCATCAGTACGGCCTGGGCTTCTATTGGGGCAGTTTCAAACGAAGAAAACCGTTTGGTTGATCTTGGTAAGGCGGGACGCGCTCGCCACCGTGGATTACGTCCTAAGACTCGTGGTACCGCCAAGAACGCTGTTGATCACCCACATGGAGGAGGTGAAGGTAAAGCTCCTCGTGGACATAGGCGCGCTCGCACCAAACAAGGACGTCCTGTGGGTAAGGGACAAAAGACTCGTTCACCAAAGAAGTACTCAAACAACTTTATTGTTGAACGTCGCAAACCAGGACGTTTGATGACCAGTCGCAAATAGAAATATATACGGACAAGACAGCAAAACCCCGTGGCTACGCCACGGGGTTTTGCTATATCGCTATGGTATAATTATTTTATGAGAAATAGAGGATTTACACTCATTGAGTTGTTGGTGGTTATTTCAATAATTGGGTTGCTTGCCTCCACCGTTATGGCTAGTTTGAATAATGCCAAAAATGAAGCGCGCGATACAGCGCGGAAAATAGCAGTCGACACCATTGTAAAAGCACTTTATTTGTATAACGACAAAAAAGGTAACTGGATGGAGGGGGGGAGCGGGTGTGGTTGGAGG
Source organism: Candidatus Kaiserbacteria bacterium RIFOXYD1_FULL_42_15 (assembly GCA_001783565.1). Classification (GTDB taxonomy): domain Bacteria; phylum Patescibacteriota; class Minisyncoccia; order Phycocordibacterales; family UBA918; genus OLB19. The sequence continues at coordinate 13,690 of MFMT01000030.1, forward strand.
GGTGGGGGGAGCGGTTGGTTTAATTATGTGAGTGGAACGGATTATCCCAAATCTATGGCCCAATGTTTGGTTGATGCTGATACTGTTCCGGATTTGATTATTGATCCTAGTGGCTCTTTGACTTCATCTCCAACATCCTTAGGATCAACATATATGAAATATACTTGTTCTCAAAACAGTGCAACTGTTACTTATGTGTACGCAAAATTGCAGGGTCAACCACAAACTGCAAATGCCACAGATGGGACATGTTGTCCAACGTGCGACACAAGTTATGGTATGAATTATTATAAAAAAATTTATTGATAGATAATAATATGGATGTTCAGTTCAATGATGAAAATTCCCAAATAAAAAACCCGAATTCTCGAGTTAAGACGGGCTTTATTTCTACCTTTTTAATAAGGACAGGATTAGTTAGTGATGAAAACGGAGCACAAAAGATAATGTTGGGTATAATTATTTTGAGTCTTATAACCTTTATCTATTTATGGTGGCCAAATACTTCAGATAAGGAGCTAACACCAATTCAAATAGAACAAGCTGGTAATCAAAATGAAATCCAGTCAAATTAAATCCAAGAAAAGTTTCTATACTCCTAAAGATAACACAAAGACGGATGAAGTGGATTGCTTCACTATCGTTCGCAAAGACGGTGGACGGTGACGACGTGGATTGCCGCGCTTTCCCTTAACAGGGACTGTGTACCTTGTCACTAATTATTCTCGTACCTCGAAAATTAGCAGGCAAGGTCTTGCGAAAGCGTCCCACGCT
>MFMT01000031.1 GCA_001783565.1 Candidatus Kaiserbacteria bacterium RIFOXYD1_FULL_42_15
AATTATTAGGTGAGGTGTTCGGTTATTGGGGTTAATGTGGGGGTGATTAATATCGTTTATTATAACATAAATTCAGTGATTATACAACTTCAATAAAAACTGGCCGTAATTCACGCCACACTGACTCGGCCATAACCAACTCAGTGAAAATTCCTATCTCCGTCAATCCTACTGATGTTAGGGCGAGGGTATTTTCTGGCGACACGAATTCCACATACGCTAGATAACCTTCACCACTTTCATTTACCCACTCCATTATACTGTCTGCTTTGGGTGACACTGACATATGGATTCCGTTTTTCCCTCTTAAGATTTGTTGCCAGGTTCCTGGAGTACGTGGTCGTATGCTCGTCCACACTATTTGACGATTATCAGTCATTAAGCGATATAAAATGTACTCACCTGGTTGTAAAGATAAGGAAAAGCGCCCGGCATTAAAAATATCACTAATCAACACCCGAATCTTTTTTGTCTCATCCGCACCACAATCATAAACCATACCAGAAATCAAAGAAGGCCAAACTGAATTTTTATCTGGAGTAAGTACATCTTTCAGAACCCATCCCTCGTTATTTGATTTCCAAACCCGAGCGTAGCGACCCTTGAATGATAAAACCGTGACCGCAGTGCCATAAAGGAAATTATCTATAACCATATCAAATTCCTCATGTGGTGCCCCAAGAAAGATACTTCCATCGGGTTCACAGACGTACATTATGGTTGGCTCATACAAGAGTTCAGATTTTGCTTCGTCCATATCCATCCGCTCCGGCTGGGTAATTACATTATTGGATGAGAGCGTCTGGGGATTCAATTTTTCCAACCTAGTCAACGGCCGTATTGGTAATATATCCATTCTGGGCGTAATGGCCGTATTGAATTTGGTATCAGTAAAACCAAAGACAAATTGAAATAAATCCTTAATGACTAACCAAAATATTCTCATACAACAATCATAACACTAAATAGGAAATGACTGCTGTCGAATAATATACGCTAATAATCAATGTTTATTAGCGTATACGGAGATAGATTATTGATACAATACTACCCAGCGTTCCAAGTAATAAAGCTATAAAAATAGGCATACCAAGAAATGGTATAAAAAGCAACAACTGAACTATCAGTGTGCCCAAGGATACCCAAAGAGCACTTACTTCATAGCGCTTTAAAATAAGTTTTGCCATCATTGCTCCAAAAACTACATTCATTAGCGGTAGAGCAACAAAGAGTCCAAGCAAAAAAACAAACAGCCCAATTAAACCAATAAACATTCCCAATACACTAACCAGTAAAATACTGATAATAATTGGTGTCAAAATAATAACTGCAAAGCCGATTAAAATCTTAATGCCAAAAGAGTTAATGCCAGTAGAGACAAATTGCGTTAAGGGACGGCGGAATACTAAAAACAAACTGAGGGTAGCAAATAGTGACATTAAGAAAGAAGTGGCAAGTGTTCTCACTGGAAAACCAGGATTTGATTCCGACTCAGCATCATTTCGAACAATATCTCCAGTTATCACTGCACCCGCTGCCCTCACTAACTCGCTACTACTAATGTACTGAATGTTAGCTCCAATATCCGCTCTCTCTCCCAAAGTGAGATTTCTCGCTGTAACATTAATCCCCCCCTTGACTGCCCCATCAATCCTAACAGAGTCAGCATTACCTATAACCTGACCGTTGATATTTCCATCAATGACGGCCTCTCCACCATAAAATAAAACATCCCCACCAATCGTGGCCGTCGACAGAATTGTTAATCTGCCACCCAAAACGGCCACATTACCACTAACTGAATCAGCAATAGTGACGTCTCCAGCCACGACTCTAACATCGCCCAAAACTGCTGCATGAATGGATACAGTGCCCCCAATCACTAAAATATCATTATCAACCTGACCATTAAGGGTGACGTTCCCAGCCAAAACCTGAAAATCGCCTTCTATTTTCCCGGACATAGTGACTGAATTACCAAGGGCATAAAAATCACCCCCGACCACCTGCTGTTCACTAATAGACACAGACTGTCCGGTTCGGACAGTCGTTGATGCCATGGCCGGAAAACTACCAAAAGTGGAAGTAATTAAGAGAACAAAAAGAAAAATTATTATCTGTTTCATAAATTTAATAATCATAGTTTAATGTTCTGCATTAGTTTTCGTACTAAGGCAACTTTATCATTATCTGGTAGAGCGCGAAAATGAGCAATCACTGGCATAAAATTTTTATTAAAACTTAACTTTCAGTTATTATATCATAATAATACCCAGTTCTTGACATTAAACTACTGTATGCGCAACAACTGATTGCAAAAATATAATCAAAAACAAGGGTTAAAATTACTAAAAAGATAACCATAAAAAATTTACAATCAAAACTTAGGGGTTTAACCCCTAAGTTTTAGTAATTCTTGATTTATTCAATCTCCTCCGTAAATAATTCTTTTCCTCTATTCCACATAGACGAATCTCCCTGCAATAAAAGCCAGTACCACCATTCGGCGCCCCAAAGATACTGCTTATCATACCGTGTCTCCTCGGCATATCTCAAAATATCGTTAAACTTTTCCAAATCCATTCGACTATATTGTACTTCAAGAGGTACTTCAGTTAATGGTTTGACCAACCACGGTTCAGCCGAGAGCTCAATTAACATAGTTGGCTTTACACCATACAAATAAGCCATGGTTTTTTCCTTCACCCGATAAAACCATGGCGGTAGAATAGTTTTGAATTGTCCCAAATCTGGATTCCAGAAATAGACATAGACACTGGTTCCAAAAGCATCTCCGTGCTTATAAGCACCAGACCAACTACCCAAATTACCACTATCCGTTACCAAAACTAGTCTACTGGGATCAAGATCATGTACAAAAGCAATTTCCTCTCGAAGAAAATCATCATCTAATTCACCACAGTGCTCAAGAGCAAACATACTTAGGTATGGTTCGTTTTCAACTTGCCAATAGACAATTGCTGGACTATCCCGATAACGCTCAACCACTTTAGTTATATATTCTTTAATTTCAATTTTTTGCTCATCCCAGGATTTCTCTTTTGCCCAATTGGGGGTATGACATTCTGGCCAACGAGGCAATCTGCGTCCGACAGCCATTACGACATCGGCTCCAACCTTCTCTGCTTCAGCAACCTGATAATCAAGTTCAGAAAAATTATAGACACCTTGCTCTGGTTCGACCATCGGCCAATGAGCGACCAGACGAAGGTGTCTGACACTGAGATCATGAATGATGGCATTATAAGTATCCTTCCAGTCCAGACCAAGCTGTGTAGCGTAAAAGGTATTGAAGGACATTCCATAAGTAATCTGTTCAGGCATTGGTTTGCGAGCCAACCACCACAAGACAATAGCCAAGCAAATTATCAGGACACCCAACCATAATAAAATTTTTAAAAATAGACGCATACTCTAAATAAATAAGATGAAATATCCAACCGCAATAACCAATATATAAAGAAGACGCCTCATTACCACTTTTGGATTTGTGACATGAGTGACAGCGCTATCTGGTATCAGTGCCCCAAACAAAACGCCAATTACCAGAATGAAAATAAACTTTAACCCATCCAACGCTTGGACTACTGTCACGTCCCCCAAATCCGTGGCTTTTAAAAGCATAAAAGCCGCCACGCCGGCCAGGATTTTGGCCACTACTACCAAACTACCAGCATGAATAGAAGTATTGCCAGTCTGTTCGCGTATTTTTACAAAATATGACGGGACCATCAACAATGACAAAGCAAAAAGCACCAACCCAATCCTTGACCAGAAAAACCCATTGTCAAAATTTGACTCCAAGAACAAACCCTTCATGGTTATATAATGAAGGGCAAAAAAAACTCCGCTGTGAATAACGTGAGCAATTGTGTCTATTTTTGGTAGTGCTTGGGCCACTAATAAAGTCCCAAGTGACAAAACAATCACTCCCCAAATAAAATTTGTGGTTAGCGGTATCTGAAGAAATAGATAACTCATACCAAAAGAAGCAATGGCAGAAATTGCCCCAATCACCGGTATCACATTGACGGCCTCCGCCTTGCGTAAAGCGTCGTACATAGAGACGAGGGCCATAAAAAATGTATAGCCCGTCAGGAAAGACATGGACACCACCTGGATATTTGGAGTGGTAACATTTTCAAAATGAGGAAAACCAATGTCGGCCAGTCCGGGTATATAACCAAACAGATAAATAACCACCCAACCACCAGTCAGCAAGCAAGAATAGAAAGCATAAACAAAAGGCCGTGGCAAAGCGGTATCCTCAGAAACAATGTACTTATCCAAGTACGCCACAATTGCGTTCACAAACTGACCAGCAGTTGCAAGTAAAATCCAAGCCATTACATGCCTATTCTACTACAGCATTTGTCTCACAAATCTGTTTATACACGTATGCCGAAGGACGAATGGTGCGTTCCAGTGTGTCGTAGTTTATCTCTACCAAACCAAATCTTTTCTCGAAACCGAGCGCCCATTCATAGTTATCCAGAAGTGACCAATACATATGACCACGAACGTCAGCGCCATCTTGGATAGCCCTATACGTTGCCTTTACCTGTCTTTTAATATATTCAACTCGTCTAGTATCCAGCTGATCCGCTAATCCAGCCTCAGCAATAAAGATTGGTTTATGATAGCGAGCCAAAATCTTAATTGCTCCGTAAATATGTTGAGGTGCAATTTTCCAACCCATATCAGTTAAGGTAAAAGTTTCCTTTAAGCCAAAGGCAGTGCTACGGTAAAAGTTTAGACCGATTTCATCGCACTGTTTAACCACCCGATTCATAAACTGATAAGTTTGAAAATACGTGGCTATAATGGCCAGCATCTGATTCAGAGGGTTTTTATTCGCATAGAAATAGTGTACATGTTTTACCACACTAACAACCGCACTAGGGTTTTCTTTCTTTATTGCCCTATAAGCAAAATTATGAGCGACAGCCAATTGTTTAGTGACCTTAAAGTAAGAAAATAACGAACTAAACTTAGCGATTGCGCTTGTCCGCTCTGAGGTACCGTCCTCTTTTCCAATACTTTTACCAAAAATACTGACTCTTTTAAAGGGTGGCCAAGCCCCATACAAATAACCATGGGTAGCATAAACATTTGGCTCGTTTATGGTGGAAAAGTGTTCACAAAGGTTATTTAATTTTGATACTACATAAGCACAATAACGGGCAAATATTTCCGGAGAATCCTTCCGTTCAAAACCACCGGATTCCGAAAACCATAAAGGTAGGGTGAAGTGCCAGAGCGTTATAAACGGCGTTAGGCCACGCTCGTGAAGTGCCTGTAGAACTTGTCGATAGTGTTCAATGGCCTCTTCATTAAACTCCCCTTCTTTTGGTTCTATTCTCGCCCATTCGATAGAGAACCGGTGGGCATTGTGGCCTAACGATTTTGCAATATCAAAGTCCTGTTCATATCTATGATAATGATCACAGGCCTGACCACAAATCGGCACCCTGCCTTCTGTCGCCGCCTTTGCCCAGTCACAGTTATTAATTCCTCCCTCTACCTGATATGAAGCCGTCGCTGCCCCCCAATAAAAACCCTTGGGAAATTTTTTCATAAAGATATGATTGCATTATAATGTCTAAAAATCAATTGTTTCGTCTATTGAAGCCGGAGCAAAATATGTTTGCCACTTTTTGTATAATTCGGTGGTGGCGATGACGTCACGCGTGTTGTAGCGAGCGATGTCGCGGAACTTTTTGCGCGCAAAAAGTTCCGCGACATCATCACCGGACACCCCCGCCATTTTAGGGCTTTCTATCCCATACGCCCGACAACATAAATGCAAACTCGGTCGCTTATACATCGCCCCGAAAAAAGTCAGCTCATCTTGTAGATCAACATGCCGACAGGATTTTTGCTGATAAGGATAACGCCCCTCTAACATATTAACAGTTGGTCTAATACTATGTATAGCAGACCGATGCATTAGAAATGGCACATCAAAACCACGCCCGTTGTAGGTTACAAATGTATCGTATGCTTTCGCTCCCTCCCAAAAATCAGCCAGCATGTCCGCTTCAGAACGCTGCTTAAGCACATAATCACCATCCTTCTCATCCTCTTCAGTACCTATTCCGGTGTAGTAAACAGCACCCTGTCCTCTCTCAATATCGTAAACCCCAATAGCTACCACCCGACCAGTAAAAGGTGAAAAGCCCAAACCATTTTTAATATCTTCCACCATGGCAAAGTGTTCGGCTTCGTCCTTGGCTGTTTTGTCCACCCAACGAGTCAAAACCGCTTGGGTAACAACATCAAGTTCATCCCAAACCTCGCCCACAGTTTCAATATCAAAAACTAAAGTAGCCATAATTATAAGTTTATCGGAATACCCGAGAAACACCCTAGTACCCCATCACGATTTTTATCCAAATAATAGCGGTATGAACCACCAACTAACACACCACCACAAGCATCGGTTTTATGATTGGTTGATTGACCATAGATAGGAAAACCATCCAATGCATAACCAACCATGGTTGATTCACTAAATACTCCATAGGTTTTTTGTTCACCATTTCGTATCAACGAACCATCAAGAGCGATACCGACCACATCACCATTGATGCAGGTTGATTTGGTTAAGGGTAAACTACGAATTGGCAACACAGTATAAACCACTTCATCGGATACAGTAGAAGTTGAACTGGGTTCATGTAAAGATGACTTAGTAAAGAAAATTCGTACCCCTTCACGCTCTTCATTAAATATTTTGTCCGTTGGCCAAGGAATAAAAGTGGGTCTGTAATTTTTGCAGAGTTGAATCATTCCGACTATTGGCTCGACAACTATTGTGTCCAATGAGGGGACAATTTCCTCAACCACAACTTCATCATCTTTTGGTGAAGTAAAGATAGCCGAATCATGCTCCGTTAAGGCCTGCCTCAGCGCAGCTAATTTTTCAGACCTGGTGTCAGTAGTAATTAGAACCTCTGCCGAATATGATGTAGACCCATTATCAAAAAAAGTAAAAATCTCCGGCTGATTTTCCCCCAAATCAATTTGGGTATTTTTCACCAACTCCGTTCCAATAGCCACCAATAAAAAAACAGCCGAAATAAGAAAAAG
>MFMT01000032.1 GCA_001783565.1 Candidatus Kaiserbacteria bacterium RIFOXYD1_FULL_42_15
GGATTCGCTGGTGGTTCGGTCGGGGGTGTGAGACGATGGTTAGTCGGCCATGATGGCAGCGACTATTTCCTCGGCAGTCATCTCGCCGATGCCAAAGCCTTTGAGGGTGATGGCCATGTTCTTTCTGAAGTTTGCTCGAGATAGTTTTGCGTCTTTCTCAGCGTTTTCGTACGCCTCGGGAGAAATCTTCGCCGCGTCGGTCAGACGTCCCGCGGTAATTCCCTTGCTGATATTCCAGCAGGCAAGAACCCGAGCAATGAGGTTGTTGACGATTTCTTTGTCAATTGCCCTTTGCGCAGTCGGGTACTGCTTCTGTAAAAAACTGGAGCTGGTCCTGTTTCTGGCAAGGTCAGCAATTGCCTTTTTTTGGAGTTCGTCAGAAACGGTCATTTTTTAGTCCTTCCAGGTGGAGTTTCTAATTGATATGTTATCACAATATACATATATTGTCAATAGCTTACGCTACTTTGGCTTATCGCGTATACTATAGGTAATTATGGCTGGAGATTCGGTTCAATTGATTAAAGATCGGCTCAATATTATTGATGTGATTTCGCCGTATGTGGAGTTACATAAAGCTGGGCGACATTTCAAAGGGAAGTCGCCGTTTACGAATGAAAAGACACCCTCTTTTTTTGTTTCGCCGGAACGGGGGATGTATTATTGTTTTTCTACCAGTCAAGGGGGAGATATTTTTCGTTTTATTGAGGTGATGGAAGGAGTTGATTTTAAGGGTGCCCTTAAAATTTTGGCTGAAAAGGCGGGAGTGGAGTTAGTACCGGAAAATCCCCAGAAAAAAACCGAGCGCGACCAGTTGTACGCAGTCTTGGAGCAAGCTACTCAATATTTTGAAAATAAACTAGCCAGTCATGGGCCAGCCAGAGCTTATTTAGAAAACCGGAGCGTCACCGCTGAAACAATTAAAAAATGGCGAATTGGCTATGCACCTGGTCCGCCTGAAGCTGGTTGGCGGGAATTGCGTCAGCATTTGAATACGGCTGGTTATAACGACACCTTGCTTCTTAAGGCCGGCTTGATTAAGACCACTGATGTGGGTAAAGAGCCGTTTGATGTTTTTCGTGACCGAGTCATGTTTCCGTTACGAGATCAGAATGGGAAAGTGGTCGCTTTTTCTGGACGAATTTTGGCTAAGGACACTGAGGCGCCTAAATATGTTAATTCTCCAGAGACAGACCTTTATCACAAGTCTGACTTACTTTATGGCTATGATATGGCTAAACACAGTATTCGCCAGCTCGGTTTTTGGTTGATTGTTGAAGGGCAATTTGATGTCGTGATGAGTCATCAGGCCGGCTACAGTAATACGGTAGCTGTTTCTGGTACCGCTCTTACCACTCATCACGTACAACTACTGGAGCGTTTATCAAATAAAGTGGTCCTTGCCTTGGATGCTGATAAGGCCGGAATAGCAGCGATGAAGCGGGCGGCAGATTTGATGTTACGGCGAGGGATTGATGTTAAGGTGGCGGCTCTACCCGATGGAGCCGACCCGGCTGATATGGTACAGAAGGATATTAAGGTCTATAAAAATGCGGTGGGGCATTCTGTCCATGTGATTGAATTTCTTTTGACACATTTAAAAAATACTATTACCGATGAGAGAGCATTTAAATTACGGGCGCGGGAGGAAGTTATTCCGTTTGTCACTTTAATTCCAAACCATATTGACCAAGAACATTTTGAAGGAGTGATTGCCACGGCTCTTGGTACCACTAAAGATGCTGTTCATTTTGAGGTAACCAGATTGCTAGAAGAAAGTGAACGTCAATCCATCTCACCCAAGTCAGTCATCAATATTAATACTACCTCAGTAACCCCTCCCCATAATCCTACCCACAGAAAAGATGTTACTTTGTTATATCTACTAGCGGCTGTCAGTGTAGTTTCGGCTGAGGTTCGTTCCGTGCTTGAGGTTGAAGTTGATAGTATTACTAACTCTAATATAGATGATTTGATAAAATCATTACCCGATTCAGCCCTAGATAAAATTATTTTTCAACTCGAGGAGTCTTATGAGAAAAGCTCACCGCTAATTGTTTATGAAGAACTAGTGCATAAACTAGAACAGCTACGCCGACTATATTTGGACGAACAATTGGCATTGTTACGCAATCAGTTGACTGAAAATCCCGAGGTCGGTAGTGAGGTGTTGCCAAAAATCCTGGAATTACAAAAAAAGAAACAATTACCGCCGTACACTGTCGATATTTTCTCGAAGCTTTAGTCGGGATGATAGCACTGGACATTTTTGGTATTTTCTGTATAGTTGTGCTCACGTATGGCCAAAGCCAAAAAAGTCATAAAAAAAGTCATAAAAAAAGTGGCCAAAACCGCTAAAACAGTAGCCAAAAAAACCGTAGCCAAAAAGACTATCAAAAAAGTCGCAGCTACAAAAAACACCAGTAAATCAAGCCAAAAAGTTGCCAAGAAGAAAGTATTTGTAAAGAAGAAACCAGCCAAGACCGCAGTCAAGAAAAACACCTTTAAAAAAGGTGATGTTAGGTCTGCTAAAAAATTAGTGTCTAAAAAACCAATCACTGAGAAAAAAGCGATTGTAAAAAAATCAACTGTCAAGAAGGTTGTTCCTAAAAAACTCACCCACCGCGAAAAGATTTTAGAACTTAAGGCGACGGAATTGATGAAGCTCGGTCGCGAGCGAGGTTACGTTACTTATGATGAATTGTTGCGTTCATTCCCAGAAATTGAAAAGGACGTCATGTTCCTTGATGAACTCTATGAACGTTTTTCGGTGGCTGGTATTGATGTCCTTAAAAGTGGTGGAATGTTAGGGGATGATCCCGCCGAAGAACTCTTAGCCCAGAAGAACGCTTTTAAACGTAATGACAGTAGTTATGATTCAATTCAAATGTATTTGCGTGAAATTGGTCAGTATCCACTATTAAATGCCTTAGAGGAAAGAGTCCTAGCCAAGAGAATTTTTGATGGCGACAGCGAAGCCCGTAATTTACTAGCCCGAGCGAACCTGCGTCTAGTAGTTTCAATTGCTAAAAAATATGTCGGCCGTTCTCCAGATTTGACCTTGCTCGACTTAATTCAAGAAGGCAATCTCGGTCTCTTTAAGGCAGTCGATAAATTTGACTTTACTAAAGGTTTTAAGTTTTCAACCTATGCTACTTGGTGGATTAGACAGGCCATTACTAGAGCCCTAGCCGATCAGTCGCGCACTATTCGTATTCCAGTTCATATGGTTGAAACGATGGCTAAGTATAAGCAGGTTTTTCGTCGTCTTTCTCAAGATTTAGGGCGTGACCCCTTGTCAGAAGAAATTGCCACTGAAATGGGAGTTGAAGTTGAAAAAATCTATCAGATAGAAAAAATAAGCCAGGAGACCATTTCACTGGAATTACCAATTGGAGATGATGATGATCATTCTCGATTATCAGATTTTATTGCTGATGATAAAATTACTTCACCGGATCAAGAGGTGTCACATAGCATTCTGACTGATCAAATTACCGAAATCCTTGATACCTTATCTGAGAAAGAAAGAAAAATTCTCGAAATGCGTCATGGGCTAATTGATGGAACCTATCATACCCTAGAGGAGGTGGGGAAAGAATTTGGGGTGACGCGTGAACGTATTCGTCAGATTGAAGCCAAGGCGCTCGAGAAAATTCGGCAACACGATAAGGCGAGACGATTGAAGAGTTACTAACAGTAAACAACAATTAAAAAATACTTCTATATAGAAGTATTTTTTAATGATAAGATTCGGAGTATAGAAACTTTTTAGGATTTATTCTAATAATTTTGGATTATCTGTCTGCATAGGTGGGCATCGTTGCGGTTCGCAAGACGATTAACCATTCGTCTTTGCGAGGAGCGGAGTGGCAACGGAGTGACGTGGCCTGCCTGCGCAGGCAGGCAATCCAGGGACGACGACGTGGATTGCCGCGCTGTGGCTCGCAAAGACGGAACAACGGATGACGTGGATTGCTTTGCCTCCCTTACAGGGACTGTACACCTTGTCGCTCTTTTTACAAAAGAGCTGGCAAGGTCTTGCGAAAGTCCACTGGACTTTCTCACTCGCAAAGACGGTGGGTGGGTGTTTGTCTTTGTGAGGAAATACCTACTTAATATCATCAATATGAACAGGTAATGGTATACTCAGGGTTATGAAAAATGACTCATCCCAGCAAGCATTCAATGATGCTTATGTTTCGTTGAATGAGCCTCAGCGGGAGGCGGTAGATAATATTGAAGGACCAGTGATGGTCATTGCGGGCCCTGGTACCGGAAAAACTCAAATATTAACTTTACGAATAGCTAATATTCTTTTGCAAACTGATACTGCTCCGGAAAGTATCTTAGCCCTTACTTTTACGGAATCCGGTGCCAAAGCGATGCGGGAACGACTGCATCGCTATATCGGTACTAGAGCTTACCAAGTTTATATTTATACCTTTCATGGTTTTGCTAAACGGTTGATTGAAGACTACCCTGATGCTTATGAGCGAATTGTGGGTGGCCGGCCAGCTAGTGATTTAGAGAAAATTGCCATCATTGAATCAATTATTGATACTAGAGAGATAAAATTATTACGGCCGGCCGGTAACCCATCCTACTATGTTACCCCTTTATTACGGATGTTGGGTGAATTAAAAAAAGAGTACGTTACTCCCGATGAATTAGTTAAAATTATTAACCAGCAAGAAAAACAATTGCTTTCAATTGAGAAGATACATCAAAAAGGAGCTCATAAAGGCAAGGTACGTGGTGAGTATACCAAACAGGAAAAAATTATTAGCAAAAACCAAGAGTTACTCTTTGTCTATCGGCGCTACGAAGCTCTATTGAGGGAGCAAAGATTATATGATTTTGAGGATATGATTAGTGAGACGGTGTCGGCCTTATCTCGGGACGAATCCATGTTGCGAGATTTGCAAGAACAATACCAATACGTCCTAGCGGACGAACATCAGGATGTAAATGGTTCACAAAATCGTATTTTGGAATTGTTGGCGTCCTATCACGACCATCCTAATATATTTGTGGTCGGAGATGAGAAGCAAGCCATTTATCGTTTTCAAGGTGCTTCACTAAATAATTTTTTATACTTCCAAGACCGTTTTAGCGGAACTAAAGTGATAAGTTTAAAAGAAAATTATCGATCCGGCCAATCAATCTTAGATACTGCGCATAGTTTAATTGAAGTAGAGGATGAGGTTTTGCAAAAATTAAGAATTCCTCTAATGGCAATGACGGTAGCGGAATCAAAGGTGACAAGGCGAGTTTTTTCACATCAAGCTGTCGAAGATTCTTGGCTGGTAAAACAAGTGGCTGAAAAAATCTCTTCTGGTGTATCACCAGAAGAGATTGCGGTGATTGTCCGCACCAATCGAGAAGTTGAGTCCTTGGCCGCCCTTTTACGTAAGGAGGGAATTGTGACCGAAGCATCCGCTGATGGTGATATTCTGGTTCATCCCATTACTCATGCAATTGAGTCGCTAATAGCAGCCGTTTTTACTGATGTGGACGAGTCGGCGCTTTTTTCGGTTTTACACGGTGCTTACTGGGGACTTTCGACCAATGATATTATTAAAATAACGGCCGCGCGGAGACATGATGTCACCCTACTTAGTATTCTTGGTGACGAAACAAAGTTGTTAGAGCTAGGAGTTTCAGCTATCGCTGCCGCCAAGAATATTTGCGAGGTAATTGCTGAAGCTCGCAGTCGGGAAGTATATGAAGCCCCACATCGTGTTTTGGAATACCTACTTCAGGCCAGTGGCTTTCTTGACCATATAATAGCCAATAGTCCCCTAGAAGGAGCTAGAGTGGTGCGCCGTCTTTATGATGAAGTGGAAGCACTCGTAATCCGTGACGGAGTAGGAACCTTAAGCGTCATTAGAGATATGTTTACAAACAGCCGCGCCTACGGTTTACCCCTAACCGCTCCTTATATAAATACCAACACTAAGGCCGTTTCGGTAATGACTGCCCATAAGTCAAAAGGTCAGGAATTTCAAGTGGTATTTATTCCTCATCTCCAAGATAATATTTGGGGTGGTTCGGTAAAGAGAAATTATTTTACCGTTCCGATTTCCAAAAAATTAGTTGATGGAGTAGTTGATCCTTTTGATGACGAGCGTCGATTACTATATGTGGCCATGACCAGGGCAAAACAGGAACTAAATCTTTCTAGTGCAGAGATAAATGCTGAAGGAAAAGTGTTAATTTCCACCAGGTTATATGACACTCTTAATCCAGATACTGTCAGTGACCGTTCTACAATTGAGGATGAAGAAAAATTTAACCCCGTTAGCACTATTGCTAAATCCGTACCGGAGCAAAATATTGACACATCTTTAGTAACTAATTTGTTCGCCAGTCGGGGTTTTTCAGCCACTTCACTGAATAATTATTTGCGTAACCCTTGGGATTTTATCTACCGAAATATTTTACGAATTCCAGAAACACAATCTATTCAAATGCAATTTGGAACTGCCGTCCATAACGTTCTGGAGTATGTGACCAAAAGTCATACCGAAAACGGTTCTGTTCCTAATGACACCATAATTAAGAAAAAATTAGAACAGGAGTTGGGACGTTTGCCGTTATCAAAAAACGATTTTGTACGCCTGCTTGATAAAGGGTTGACTGCACTTTACCCATATATTGGCCAATTGGCTAAAACACTACCGGCTAGAACTAAGGAGGAATTAAATTTGCGCGTCATTTTACCGACTGGTATTAAAGATTTACCCGAATTAATTTTGACTGGAAAACTTGACCGGTTGGATTTAGATGAGAATGGCTTTGCCCTTAGGGTGGTAGATTATAAAACTGGAAAACCAAAAACCCGTAATGCGATAGAGGGGAAGACCGCTAACAGTGATGGTAATTATAAACGACAGTTGGTTTTTTATGCGTTGTTACTTTCTCTTTATGATGATGAGCGATACTTGTGCAGAGAAAGTACCCTTTCGTTTGTAGAGGGAGACGCCAAGGGTGTACTTCATGAAGAGCAATTTATTATTACAGATGAGGAAATTGAATCTCTGAAACAGGAATTATTGATAGCCGTGGCTGAAATTGTGGCTGGAAAATTCCTAGTTGATAGAGAACTGGCCGAGAAAAGTACCTATGCACATTTGATCAGTTTGTTGAATATATAATGGGATTCAATGTTAATTAATCTTGGATCATCTGCCTGAGCAGGCCGGCCGTCATCGTCTTCGCGAGTGAGAAAGCGTGGGACGCTTTCGCAAGACTCGCCCAGCTATTTTTACCCGCCTTTAGCTGCGAGCGAAGCGCGGCAGGAAACAAAATAGCGAGCGAGTGGACAGCGTCTGTATTGACATACAGATTTCACTCACTCGGTCATAA
>MFMT01000033.1 GCA_001783565.1 Candidatus Kaiserbacteria bacterium RIFOXYD1_FULL_42_15
ATAAGCGTAGCGACTATATTTTTCATACATAGAATTTTTTATCCTTAATAAAAATTCTTGCACTTTGTAGCCAACTTGGGCTGGTTTGTACCCGCCTTTAGCTGCGAGCGAAGCGTGGCAGGAAACAAATTAGCCAACTAGTGGACAGTCCCTGTATTAACATACAGATTTCACTCACTCGGTCATAAAAATAAAACTACACTGCGTTTCGTCTTATTTTTACGACACTCGTTCGTTCATCTGTAGGGGAGGACGTGGCGATCCACGTTTGTAATACCAACCAACTTACTGAATCTTCCAGCCGTTTTCTAGAAGTTCTTCAGCTTTTTTATATTTGAGTTGTTTGGTTTCTCTACCATTAGTGATGGTGATTAGGTCATTACGTCCGGGAATATTCTCGCTTACTCTTTGGCTACTACCACCTGAAGCGGCTTTGGCATCCATCTGGCTGGCCAATAGAGCGGCCGTGGCTTGCTTCTTGTGTTCAGTATCTTCCCGTTCAATTACGGCTGGTTGCACCCGTGGAAGAATCTCCGCAATTCTGGTCAATACCGCTTGTTGCATTTGTTTAAATAATTGAGTCCCCTCTTTGCGATACTCCACCAATGGATCACGTTGCCCATAGGCGCGTAAATTCACGCTAGAGCGAGTGTAACTCATAACTTCAAGATGTTCTACCCAAAGCGTGTCAAACATCTGCAGAGCTAGCCTTTGGAACAGTGACATAAATTCAGTATCACCAAACTCTTGTTTTTTAGCTTGAACTACACTGGCAATATTTGAATCTAATTCCTCAACTTCTTCTAAGACGGCTAATACCTCGGCCTTGTCCCCTTCTAGTAATTTGTGTCTACGAGCATAAGCAATCATCCGTTGTTGATTAAGAATATCATCATAAGCTAATACTTGTTTACGCGAATCAAAATGAAATCCTTCAATTCTGGTTTGGGCTGATTCCAATTGTTTGGAAATTAATTTCATTTCAATCGGTTGATCGACTGGAATACCAAAAGTTCCCATTAAGTTTTTTACTCGCTCACCACCAAAGACTCGCATCAAGGAATCCTCCATGGAAACATAGAACTGGGTCTCGCCAGCGTCTCCTTGGCGTCCAGCCCGGCCACGCAACTGGTTATCAATTCGTCTGGCTTCATGACGCTCAGTACCAAGGACAAATAATCCACCTAATTCTCGTACTGCCTCATGCTCCTCCGGAGAGGCGTCAGGACCACCTAATTTAATATCAACTCCGCGACCGGCCATGTTGGTAGCCAAAGTCACGCCACCTCGTTTTCCGGCCGCTGCAATGATCTCTCCTTCCCGTTCGTGATTCTTGGCATTCAAGACTTCATGAGGAATACCAGCACCAGAGAGGGCAATCGAGAGCCGTTCGTTTGATTCAATTGAAGCCGTACCAATGAGAATTGGTTGCCCAGTTTCGTGAATTTGTTTTACTCGGGCAATAATGGCGGTAAATTTGCCAGCTTCATTCTGGAAAATAAGATCATTGTGATCAATTCTTCTAATGGGAAGATGAGTAGGGACTGGTGTTACTTCTAGCTTATAGACAGTATAAAATTCCTCATTTGAAGTCAGGGCGGTACCGGTCATACCAGATAGCTTTTCATACATGCGGAAATAATTCTGGTAGGTAATAGAAGCGTAGGTGCGACTCTCTCGTTGAATAGCTACCCCCTCCTTGGCCTCCACGGCTTGATGGAGACCATCAGACCAACGGCGCCCTGGCTGTAGTCGACCAGTAAATTCATCAACGATTACTGCCTCGCCATCGCGAACAACGTACTCCTTGTCACGAGTGTAAAGTGCCTTGGCCCTGACAGCGGTTTCAAGGTGGTGGACATATTTAATTCCTTTATCCGTATAAATATTATCAACGCCCAACATCTTTTCAGCTGCTTCCACTCCCGCGTCAGTCAGTGAGGCGCTTTTTAGTTTTTCATCCACTTCATAATGAACTATCGGTTCTAGATTGCGGGCAATATTGGCAAATATTTGATAGAGATTTTCTGAGTCTTCCGCTGGAGCAGAAATAATCAGCGGGGTTCTGGCTTCGTCAATTAAAATAGAATCTATCTCATCCACAATAGCATAGGAGTGTCCGCGCTGACGCAAATTAGCAACCTCAAATTCAATATTGTCGCGCAAATAATCAAAACCAAATTCACTGTTAGTACCATAGGTAATATCAGCCGCATACGCTTCTTTGCGAGTACATGGACGCAAAAAATCGTGAACAACCTTGAAGGACCCGTGAGCATCACGTTCGGCATCTTTATCTGTATGATTGGTATCATACAGATATGAACCATCACTATTGATAATCCCGACTGATAAACCCAAACCAACATAAATCTGTCCCATCCAAACCCCGTCACGACGAGCCAGATAATCATTAACGGTCACTACATGGACACCCTTACCCGTTAGAGCATTTAGATAGGCAGGCAGGGTACCAACCAAGGTCTTGC
Organism: Candidatus Kaiserbacteria bacterium RIFOXYD1_FULL_42_15; assembly: GCA_001783565.1. Taxonomy (GTDB): domain Bacteria; phylum Patescibacteriota; class Minisyncoccia; order Phycocordibacterales; family UBA918; genus OLB19. The sequence continues at coordinate 2,490 of MFMT01000033.1, forward strand.
CTTCACCAGTACGCATTTCGGTGATTTTGCCTTGGTGTAATAAAATACCGCCCAGTAACTGAACATCAAAATGTCGTTGACCTAAAGTGCGTTTACCGGATTCCCGCACCAAGGCAAAGGCCTCTACTAAAACCTCCTCCAACTTCTCACCAACAGCCACGCGAGTTTTCAGCTTTTCTGTATAAGCTATTAACTCTACTGTTGAAAGAGCCGAAATACTCTCCTCTTTATTATTGATCGCTGTAACTAAAGGTGAAATTGCTTGTAATTCCTTGTCGTAACTGGGACCAAAAAATCTATCTAAAAATGACATAGTTTGGCTAGTATATACGTTTATAGAACATTTTACAAAAAATGGCTGGCTGTTTTAAAATGACGACATGGATTGCTTCGTGACGAATCGCAAAGACGGCAGTCTTCGTCTTCGCGAGGAATGAAGTGGTAACGGAATGACGTGGCGACCCACGACAACGTAAAAACGTGGATTGCCGCGTTGCGACTCGCAAAGACGCTCCACTTTCGTCTTCGCGAGGAAGGAGCTCGCAAGTACAATATCAGCTCGCCTAACTTATTTTACAAAAAGCAAAAATCGCCAGAATGGCGATTTATGCTATCAGGCGCACCCGAAGGTGTTTGACTACCTCTTGCGCGCTGGTGACTTTTTTGCTACTTTCTTAGCGGCCTTCCTGACCACTTTTTTTGCAGCCTTCTTTGCTACTTTTTTGACAGTCTTTTTTGCGGTCTTCTTCGCTACCTTCTTGACTGCCTTTTTCTTTGTTGCCATAGAGTGTGTGATGAGAGATTAGTGAATAAAATTCGACCGCATAACTTTCTCAAATTTCAAAGAACTATCGAGTGAGAAAATTTCTGCTTACTAGTATTATCGCGCGGAAAAAAATTTTGCACAATTTTTTTTGAAAACAATTTGGGGATAAGATTTTTTTTATTTTTTATATAAAAATATTTTATTCCACTCGCGTTACTTCAAATTCAATTTTTAATTTTGTTTTGACAAAAACTTTTTCGGCGATTTCTTGGGAGAATTCTTCAATCTCTACACTAGTAGCCCCGGCATCGGCCACTAAGACGAGTGCTTGTTTATGAAACAAACCGACATGATTTTTTTGATAACCCTTAAGACCACAAATTTTATCAAGAATAAAACCGAGTGATAATTTAACTAAACCTTCACTGGCTTCATAGACAGGAAGAGTGGGATACTTTTGCAGAAGAGATTTCACTTCATCACGCGATACAATCGGATTCTTAAAAAATGAACCGGCTGTACCAATCAACCGCCAATCAGGAAATTTTTGCGAACGAATAGAAATCACCGCTTCACGAATGGCTACCTGTGTCGGTTGTGGACAATCAACGAAATACGATGATAAATCAGCGTATTTCAGGCGTGGCTGTGGGTTTAAGGAAAGATTAAATGTCACACTGGTGATAACATATCGCTTACCCATTACAGTTTTAAATATTGAATCACGATAACCAAATTGTGATTCTTCAGCCGTCAAAGACAGTACCTTTCCAGTAGCAGTGTCAAAGACAGTTACTGTTTCAATCAATTCAGAGACCTCAACTCCATAAGCACCAACATTCTGTACCGGAGTAGCACCAACAGTGCCAGGAATGTGCGAAAGATTCTCCATTCCCCAAAAACCTTTTTTAACTGTTTCGGCAACCAGATTGTCTAGTATCTCCCCCGCCGCTACTGTGACATTAACAACACTACCAACTGGTTTACCAAAGACAATTCCATGCAAGGAAATTTTTATAATTACTCCATCATATCCAGTATCAAGAGCTAAAAGATTTGAACCACCACCAATAATAAAAAACGGCAATTCATTTTGCTTGGCAAAATGAATTGCCGTTTTTAATTCGTCTAATGTTGTTACCGCAAAAAAATATTTCGCAGTGCCACCAGTTTTAAGAGCAGTGTATTTTGATAAAGCTACATTTCTTTGAGGAATAGCGAACATTTTTATTGACAACCTTTTTGTGGATCGTTTCCTGCAATAATATTTTTACTGAAACATTCAGCCATGGGTGCAAAACTCGGCACGGCCACCTTGGCCCTTGCCAAAGTATCTATCGCCAGATCATTTTCTTTTAATTGATAATAGACTAACGTCAAACCAGCCCAATTTTGTGCTGAAGTGGAATCTTTTTCTAATCTGACTTCGTATAATTCTGCTAGATAGGAAAGTTCACCAGCCATATTTAAGGCACTAAACACAAAATCGCTAACAGCTAGAGATTCCTCAAATCCCACTGGACCTTCAGAAATTATCCGTTTGGCCTCTTCAGTGTCCTTAGTCATGAAAAGTGACGCCACATAATATTCACGAGCTTCATTATATCTTTCATCCAGTAAAAATCCTTCTTTGAAGAAATCTCTGGCCTTTTCGTTATTACCAAGACTTAATTCAATTGCTCCCTGTTGCAAAATAATAGTTTGCTTTCGTGGTGAAAGTGTTCGAGCGATGGTTAGTGTATCTTTAGCCTTAGAAAGGTCACCCACTGCTCGATAATAATTTCCTAAAAACACATATAGACGTGCATCGCTGGGTTTGTTTTCTATTAGAGCCAGTATTTCAGCTTCTGCTTTGGTTTGAAAATCTTGCTTGAGTTCTGTAGTAACATTCGCAGATGCTGATGTATTCATTGCCAACTGAACAAATTGCTCAACGATTTCTTGTTGTGCGAATGAGCCACGACCGAGAGCTAACTCAAAGCTGGCCAATTGAGCCAATTTATCATTAGGGGTGCGTAGGACTGTTATCATGTCACTGGCAGCCAACATGTTCGGTACATTTACAAAATAAACCACTATACCACCGATAATAATCAAAATAGGTAACACCACCTGAGTAATAACAGTGGTTGGCACATTAAAAGATGCGCCTAATGGCATGTCGGTGGCCACCCGACTGTGAATCAAAGCAATGATGGTACCAAAGAAGATATAACTAATGATATTATCAAAAACTACTAGATTATGAGTTAAATAACCCACAATCAATCCGAGCAAAATACCCCGCTCTAAAACAGTGAAATTTTCATCCGGTTTAAAAATCGGTTTCCAAAATAAATAGTACAGTAAGGCAGCAAAAATTGAGAAGTAGGCCAAAAAGCCAAGTATTCCGCCAGCAATTAACCAATCAAAGAAAATATTGTGCACCCTATCAAACCATTGCTCTTGGGAGTACATTTTTGGATCATAATTGGTATTAAAAACATAATTGAAATTACCCTGACCCCAACCTAGGATTGGGCGTTCCTTTACACCCTCTATCGCCATCCTCCAAATAATACTTCGGATAGCTAAGTCTTTACTCAAATCAATATTAGCAATTCTACTCAATGAAGAAGAATTTTGGACATAGGATGTATCGCGAACAGAGATAAAACCACCTATAGCTACAACTAAAAAAATGAGTGCTCCAATAGCGTATTTCTGGAAAGTGTGATACCGAGCACCAAAGATGGCGACATATCCAGTAGCCACAATTCCACCCACTGCCAAGCCAATGGCTGTACCGCGCGTACCAGTCTGCAAAAGTACAAACATGAACAAAAGCGACAATAACGCATAAGCGACTTTGTATGTATTGAGATTAGAACGGACAAATAGATAGAACAATATAAAAATATGGAAGAGCATGTAGACGGCCATGTAGGCCGCGTTACCAAGCGTACTATCAACCCGGACATCAACACCCGAAAGCTGTGCCAGTCCTTTAAGAGCAACAAATCCAGCCACTACGACCGAGGTGTGAAGAAAATATGACCAAATTTTTGGCGTTTTGAGCATACTGCCTAAAACTAAAAAGTAGAGGAAGACATGAATTAAAGTGACATAACCATCCATTCGTTCATAGTTACTCCAAAAAGCAGTGTTGATACTAACAGCCTGAAGGTTAGCAATGAACATTACTCCCATAAAGATACTAAAAGCACCCAAAATCCAAGACCAGCGTGGACGGTATTGCACATCATACATAGCCAATGCTACCCAACTCAAAAAAATCACTTCAACAATTATTCTAAAGGCGAAGTTCTTACCGGTGATGTAAGGAAAGAAAAAATTACTTTCTACGTATAGTGTTAAAAATGGAATTATAAATAAACCTCCAAGTACCAGCCATTTTAATGTGTCTTTCATATGCGCATCAATATACCATATTCGTAATATACTTTATAATTACCGATTTTATTGATTGGGGTGGCTATGGTGTTGGCTGTGTGGAGAAAGAAGTGGATTGCTTCACTATCGTTCGCAAAGACGGTGGACGGTGACGACGTGGATTGCCGCGCTCCGCTCGCAAAGACGCTGAACGGTGACGACGTGGATTGCCGCGCTCCGCTCGCAAAGACGCTGACGGTGGGACGGACGCAAATCGTCGTCTTTGCGAGGAGGGAGTCCACAGACGACTGACGTGGCAATCCATGAACGTGAAGACGACACGTGAAGACGTTGGATTGCTTCGTGCGCTCGCAAAGACGGACGGTGACGAACGTTCGTCGTCATTGCGAGGAAGGAAGCCCACAGGCGAGTGACGTGGCGATCCACACCACCACCGTCTTTGTGACTCCCTAGACCCAATCTGGTACCCTATACCTATCACTCTAGTCCA
>MFMT01000034.1 GCA_001783565.1 Candidatus Kaiserbacteria bacterium RIFOXYD1_FULL_42_15
TAGTTTTTTTGAAAAATTAAATAAGCAAAATAATAATTTTGATTATGTTGCAGACGGATTACAAGGCACTCTTTTCGCCTTACTTGAAATTGAAAAACCTACCTACGATGTAACGACTATACAAAAAATTGACAAACCATATTTCTACTTTACAAAAACGCAAAATAATACCTTCCAATTACGGAATAGAAGATATTTAGGCAATAAATATAAACTGCTCGGATTTATCGAAGATATTGTTGCTGAAAAATGCAATGAAATAAAATCATTTTGTGATATTTTTGCAGGCACAGGTGTTGTCGGAGAAAGATTTAATAAACCAGAAATAAAAATTATTTCTAATGACTTCCTTTTTACAAATTATGTTTGTCTAAAAACGTTTCTTGGCACAAATACACCTATTCAGAACATTGCGGATAAAATTGATACTCTCAATAGTTTAAAGACCGATCAGGATAATTATTTTTCAAAATACTTTGGTAATACCTATTTTTCACTAGAAAATGCTAGAAAGATTGGGGCAATCCGTGAAGAAATAGAAAAAATTGCCGAAACGGAAGAAGAAAAAAACATTCTGATCTGTTCCTTAATTTATGCTGTTGATAAGGTTGCGAATACAGTCGGACATTATGATGCTTTTCGTAAAGATTTAGACATGCTACAATCAGTAAAACTTTTAGCCCCAGATATTGACCACCTAAATAATGGAAATAACGCTATTTTCAAAGAAGACGCAAATATCTTGATTAGAAAAATTGTTTGCGATGTTTTATACATAGATCCGCCCTATAACTCGCGTCAATATTCAGATGCCTATCATTTACTGGAAAATTTAGCTGAATGGAAAAAACCTAATGTTGAAGGAGTGGCAAAAAAAATGGATCGCTCTCACATAAAAAGTTCCTATTGTCTTAAAAATGCTACACAAGCATTTGAGGATTTGATTAAAAATGCAAATTGTAAACATATACTATTGTCTTATAATAATACTGGGGATTCAAAGGATGGACGTTCAAATGCTAGAATAAATGACAATGATATTTTACGAATATTAAAAAATAAAGGTGAAGTAGAAATTTTTGAAAGAGATTATAAGGCCTTTACCGCGGGCAAAAGCAATGGAGATGGGAATGCGGAAAGAATTTTTTATTGCAAAGTAAACTAAAACTATGAAAAAAACTTGGTCATTATCAACTACCGTTAGAAGTCCAGAGAGAATTCTTCCGTTTCTAAAAGTATTAAAAGAAATAGAAGGAGAAAATTTTGATAAAATTGGACAAGAAAAATTTCAGATGCTTCTAATTCAGAATAGACTATATAAACCTACCGGATTAAATAGTACCCAACTCGGTTACTACGAAACGCTAGAAGACAAAATGAAAATTACGGAGGCAGAAGAAATTTTTGGAACTATGGTAGAAAGATCCAAAGAGTTACAAAAAGACAGAGGTTTAAGAGGGAGAACGTCAGTAGCCCCACTAACTAAAATGGGGTTAGCGGTAGCCAAAAAATCTACAGGACAGGTGGAAATAACAGAACTTGGAAATGCTTTCCTAGAAAATAAAATTGACATTGGATACGTATATTTCAGATTCTTCATCAAATGGCAAATCCCAAACCTTGATAGTGCTGATTATAAACTTGAAGACGGATACGACATTAAACCATTTATCGGAGTTCTACATCTAATTAGTGCTGTAAATGAAAAATCCAAAGAATCAGGAGAAAAAGAGAAAGGAATTAGCAAAGAAGAATTTTCTTTATTTTGTCCAACTCTCATAAATTACAGAAAAATCGAGTCATATTCAAAAAAAATTATCGCACTACGAACAGATCTAAAAAGTAAAACAAAACAAGAACAGAGAATAATTTGGGATAAATACAAAAAAGCTTTTGCTCGAGAATTTCTAGGTACAAATAAAACAACAGAAATTCAAAAACTCTTACAAAATCTCAAAGACTACGGGGACAATGCAATTAGGTATATCCGCTTAACTCGATATATACATATTCGAGGTGGTGGTTTTTATATTGACTTAGAGCCAAGAAGATCGGTCGAAATCAATGCATTACTAGATTTTGATAATGCTCAATCTAAAGTTTTTTCCTCAAAAGAAGAATACCTAGGGTATATTTCAAACATTTCAAAACCAATCTTACCGTGGGAGACAAAAGAAAAACTGAACGAAATAATCAAGCAATTACTTGAAGATATAAAAATATATACCACTGAAACGAGACAAAAGCCAAAATCATTCCCAGATCACAGAGAATTTGACAATGATAACCTAAAAAAATTCATCAATGATTTACGAAACTATCGAAGAGAGTTACAAGATCATGAAAATCATAGAAAATCACAGAATACAGAACAAATTAAGGAATACATTGAAAATCTTGAAAACATCTTTAAAGCCGATGATAGACCTGTACTTCTTGAAAAATTATCCACCCTTGGACTAAACGCTCTAAACGATGCAATCAAAATACAACCAAATTATCCAGTCGGTGATGATAATGAACCAACATTCACAGCACCAGCAAACACGCCAGACATAGAATGTTTTTATCAAAGTTTTAATGCTATTTGTGAGGTGACAATGCTGACAGGCAGAGATCAATGGTACAACGAAGGACAACCAGTAATGAGACACTTAAGAGATTTTGAGAATAAACATAACGATAAAACTACTTACTGCTTATTTATTGCCCCTCAAATGCACAGAGATACTATAAACACCTTTTGGACAGCCATAAAATACGAATACGAGGGCAATAAACAAAGAATAATCCCTTTATCAATAAATAATTTTGTGTCTCTTTTAAAAGTACTCGTCCAAATAAAATCGAAGAATAAATTTCTAAAACACAGCGAAATTGCTCGTCTTTATGATGAGATAATAAATTCATCAAATTCTTTTAGTGATTCCGATGGTTGGCTTAGAAATATTCCCACCGCCATTTCGTCATGGCAAAAAAGTTTAAATTTTTAACTCTGAGTATGAAAAAAAATATTATCTACAACGACGATTGCATAAACATACTCAATACAAAAATTGATAAGGGTTCTATTGATCTTGTCTTTGCCGATCCTCCGTACAATTTATCTGGCAATGGTTTGAAGTGGCAAGGAAGTAAAACTGGTGGAGATTGGTACATGGTAAATGAGCATTGGGACAAAATGACTGCCCCCGAATATCTACAATTTACAAGAAAATGGATCGGAACTTGCCATAAAATTTTAAAAAACACAGGCTCAATCTACATTGCATGTAGTTATCACAATATAGGTGAAGTAATGATTGTTTTGAAACAATTAGATTTCAAGATAAATAATATTATTACTTGGTACAAGACGAACGCAATGCCAAACATGACAAGACGAGTATTTACCCATGCAACAGAATTTGTAATTTGGGCTGTCAAGGGTAGTGGCTGGACTTTTAATTATAAAAAAGTTAAAGAAATAAACCCCGAAAAACAAAAAGACGGAACAGAAAAACAAATGCGTGATTTTTGGGAATTACCCTTAGTCCAAGGCAAAGAGCGAGTGCGGGGAAAAGACGGAAAAGCGTTGCATCCAACTCAAAAACCCGAAGAAATGCTAAAAAGAATTATTTTAGCAAGCTCCAATAAGGGCGACATTGTTTTAGATCCATTCTTAGGAAGCGGAACAACTGCGGTTGTGGCTCAAAAATATGGTCGCAAATGGATTGGAATTGAGAAAGAGAAGCAATATTTTAAGATTGCGGAAAATAGGTTAAAAAACTAATTATGACATTAATAGAACTAATAAAAAACGGACTGAAAGATGAAGACAGGGCAATTTTGCCTCATTTAGATTTTTTAAAAAATGACGATGAAATAATTGAAAGTATAAAATCAGTAAATCTGCTAAATTTTGACAACAACCATGAAAATCAAGAAACTGAGCAAACTCAATAATGCTTTCTCGTACTCTTATTTTGATTGGGACAATATCAATCAAATTAATTTTATAGATAAAAACGGCAACTCTAAAACTAGAGATGGTGCCTTTATTAAAAATAATATTCTTTTTGCTGAAAATGGGAATGGAAAGTCAAAATTAGTAGATATTTTTAAATCTATTAATGGGAGCACGGATATCATTGAAAAACATAGAGACTGGGAAAATAATGCTCAAGAAATAAAGGTGATTTTAGATGATAATTCAGAGATTAATTTTTCCACGCATTGGAGCACTGATTCGCTAAAAGATAAATTTATCTTTTTTGACAAACATTTTATTGATACTTTCGTTCATTCTACAGATCCACATCGCACAGACACGCCTCAACGAAGGCAACAGCGCGGCAAAAATATAGTGTATCTAGGAAATTTTGCTGAATATAATTTAGAAATTGATAGAGTGAATGCTCTTAAGGACGCGATTTCTAAAAAAAATTGCATGTTTTCAGAAACAGAGTCAACTAAAATTAATGGGGTACTTAACTTAGGTAATATCACAAAGCAAACACTACTCTCAAAAAAACATGAGATTGAAACTTTGGAAATAGCTGAATTACAAACAAAAAAAGACGAATTAGTAAAACTAGAAACGGAACTTGAGAAATTTTCTCAAGCATTAAAAGATAAAACTAAAATATCTATACTAAACCAACTTTTAGAATCAAAAGATAACTTTTCCCTAAAAATAAAGGCCGTTGAGGATGTTGTAGAAAAAGAGGTGGAGCTTCGCCCCAGCGCAATCTTTTCATTCACGGTTGCGAAAGGTGTTCAGCAAACATTGCACAAAATTGCACACAAAAAGGATTTTATAAAACAAGGATTAGAAACAATCACAGGCTCAACAATAGAATGTCCTTTTTGTGAGCAGAAAATAAAAAAAGATGATTACCTCCAAATAATAAAAGATTATCAGGAAATTTTTGATGAAACTTTTTCAAAAGAAGAGGAAAATATTAAAATACTACTTTCAAAATATAGGACTCTACTTGAAAACTTGAAAGATTTACAAGCACCTACTCAAAATCAAATTTTCCTAGATGAGGCAAAGAAATTTATTACAATACAGGAAGTATTACCCATTCTTTCTCTTTCTGAACAACAAAAAACTATAATTAAAGCTGAGTTGACTCTTGTTTCAAAAAAAGAATCAAAGATTTTGGAAAAAGTAGATGGCTCAAATATAGAAAAAATAAAAATTATTATCGCGGAAGCAACTACTTTGGTTGCTTTTTACAATGAAATAATACAAAAGATCAACACTAGAGTTAAACAACTTAAAGATGACGCAAACAATGGCAGACTTGAAACTAAAAAATTAGAATACGAAACAACTGTAAAAACACTAAGGAATGATATTTTTTATATTGACAATAAGACAGTTTTTGTAAATTACTTTCACGCAAATGATCAAGAAAAAGAAAATAAAAAAGTGGTTGATGGGTTGGAAAGAATATATCAAGTTATGAAAACTAAAATTGTTGAAGAGTTTAATAAATTTATTACAGATTATTTTTCTGTGATTCAGGATTTTGTTAAAGAAATTAGTCCGTCAATGGAAATTCTCGAAGTTGCCGGCGAAGGAAGCTATAACAGAAATAATCGAGAGCCTGCACTTTGTGGATTTCGTATTGAATACAATAGACAAGACTGCTCGAATAGTTTGAGTGAAGGTGAAAAACAAGTTATTGCGCTAGCTTTCTTTTTTGCTCGTCTTAAAAAGGAACCGAATAAGAACAAAGTTATTATTTTAGATGACCCAATAACCAGTTTTGATACAGGAAAAAGAAAGTCAACTGCAGAGCTAATACAAAGAGAATCAAAGGACTTTGATCAGTTGTTCGTTTTCACTTGCGATCCTTTGTTTAGGGAATATTGTTTAAAACAAATTTCGGATAGAAACTTTTACTATATTTTCAAGACGAGAGGATCTTCGGCTATTCACTATGTCCCCACAAAAAAAGAAACTATCTATTCTTCATTTGAAGATGAATTTAAAAATATCGAAAATTCTCAAGGTTCAAACGAAAATGTTATCATCTTTGGACAAAAATTAAGATTTTGTTTAGAAACAAAAATCAAAGAAGATTATTTTGGATATTCAGAAGATAAACTATCTAGTATGATTGAACAAGTGGCGGGCAAAGGGAAAGAGAAATTTGAAAAGCTAATTGATAATAAAGATATAATTTTACAGATTTATAGTTATTGTAACACAGGAGGTCTCGCACATTACCCAAGAGATGGATCAACATCATGGAATGAATTAAAAGACAAGATTAAACAATATTTAAGTCTAGATCTATAATTTTAAACAACACACCTACCTATATAAAACAAACAGTCACCCACCCCTTGAACCCCTTCCTTTCTGCCTGTTTGTTTAAAAATAAAAAAATTTTGGGCTCGGGCATTCACCCCTTTATCCCCTCTGCCCTTCGCCCAAAAATGAAAAAAAGAAATTTACAAATAATAAAACAAGTAAAATTAAGAAAAGGAATACATCAGCCAACACCGCGTATGCGGCTTAGCTCACACCAATACTATAGTTGAAATTTAGAGTTAAAAGTGCTTAAATTAGCTTAGGCACTTTTATTTTAAAGCCAAGTAAAAAGTGTAAGCTTGCGCCTACATTGCTTCGCTCGCTTAGGCGGTTCCCCTCGTTATCACTTCGGGATATTTTACCGCCCCGCTCACTCGCAACGTCGCATACGCTGGCCTGATAAGTGGAAATTCGCTTCGCTCTTTCCACTTATCGCGCGCGGTTACCCCCGCTGCTGGGTTTGTTCGCTCCGCGAACATCACCCATCACCGGGTATCCAAAACGCCCTCCTCCGCCTCCGGCGGATGTCGTGCGCTTCGGATTACCCGCGCGCGTTGTACGAAATATTTTTCAATATTTTTTCTCTAATAAGAATTTTTTGTTGAAGAATTTAAAAAAGGAATGGAATTTTTATTTTAATGAGGGGGATATAAGGTATTTTTTGCTCCGTTCCTCCGCAAAAAATAAATTTATTATTTAATGGAAAATTGTTATAATACCACTGTAAAAAACACTATGGCTAAAAAAACTCAATCCACAAGATTAACAAATCAACATAAAGAATCTCAAGGTGTAGTTGGTATATTTGGAGATGGAGCAAAGTCTCACGATATAACAGTTGGTAAAATTTCACACCTTGTAATCGAACAACTTGAAAAGGAATTTCTTCAATTATCTTTTAGATATAGAACAAGTATCAAAAAGGAGGAAATAAACGAAGCGCTAAAGAAAATTGATCCAGAATTGGGGCAAACCCTTTTTGTGTCAAATTCAAGTATTATCCCAGATGGCGGAATAATTGAAGTAAAAGATGATAATGGCAATTGGAGAGTATTACTTGTAACAGAAGCTAAACATCAGGGGAAAGACATTGAAAATATCCAAAAAGGAAATCAAGTTGGTAAAAACAACAATCAAGACCTGATGGCTGCTGGTAATGCAATAGAAAGATCACATAAAAACATATCAGAAATTGCTAACTTTATGCTATATGAATCCCATTTTCCCTATATCTTATTTTTGGAAGGATCAAATTTTCTTACCGAAACTATTTCGATTAAAAGACCTGATGGAAGAGTGGTCACACTTAATTATAATTCAGGGATGCTAAATAGATTAGACAGATTGACCTCTGCAAATTATGGAATGCCAATTAACACTAATTTATGTAAAAATAAATTTGTTAAACATAAAGATAAAACCTTCATGCTTCAAGCAGCTTCAATATATACACAAGGTAATGGTGGAAAATGGGATGCAAAAGAAATGTTTGACATTATGATTGAAATTTCAACAATCTCTCTTCAAGTATTAGGAAGTGAGTTATTTAAACAGTTAACCAAGCGAAAATAAGAGATTTATTCATTTAACATAATCTGACAATGGCAAGAAATGCAACAAACAAATTATTGCAAAAGGCTAAAGAATCAAAGAGTGATGAGTTTTACACTCAACTTTCAGATATAGAAAGTGAATTGCAACACTACAAAGGTCATTTTAAAGATAAAGTGGTTTTTTGTAATTGCGATGACCCTAGAATTAGCAATTTCTTTAATTATTTCGCTTTAAACTTCAAAGAGTTGGGATTAAAGAAAATAATAGCTTCTTGCCATAGAAAACAAGAAAGAAATTTATTTAATACTAAAGAATTTGAAAGTGGTTTTTATTATGAATATTCAGGTGCTCCAAAAGAAAAAATAAACCCAAGTTCAAATGACATGATTCATTTTAAAGGAGATGGCGATTTTCGTAGTGCTGAATGCATTGAACTATTAAAACAATCAGATATTGTTATTACCAATCCTCCATTTTCATTATTCAGGGAATACGTAGATCAATTAGCGAAATACGATAAGAAATTTTTGATAATTGGCAACGTTAATGCTATTACCTATAAAGAAATTTTTAAATTAATTAAGAAAAACAAGGCGTGGCTAGGAATAAATCTAGGTAGAGGTATTTCAGGTTTTATTGTACCAGAACACTACGAGCTTTACGGAACGGAAGCTCGTATCGATAGTCTTGGAAATAGAATAATCTCCCCAAATAACTGTTTATGGCTAACTAATTTAGACACATCAAAAAGGCACGAAGACATTAATCTTACAAAGAGATATTTTGGAAACGAAATTGATTATCCTCGTTACGATAACTATGATGGAATTAATATAGATAAAACAAAAGATATTCCTTTAGATTATGCAGGTGTTATGGGGGTGCCTATAACCTTTTTACATAAATACAATCCAGAGCAGTTTGAATTAATTAAATTTAGAAAAGGAAATGATGAAAAGGATTTGTCAGTAAACGGGAAATGTCCTTATTTTAGAATTTTAATCAGAAATAAACGCGTTCAGAAGACTGGCAGCTGTCACGCAAGAATTGCAACAGATCAATGTCAGGAATATCAAATGATACCAATACAGACTTTATTATGATAAAGACAATAACTATCCTAAATTTTAGAGGCATAAGAGAACTAAAAGATTTTGAACTCAAAAATCTTTCATTGCTTGTTGGTGAAAATGGAACAAGTAAAACCTCTATTTTAGAAGCGATAAATTTTTGTCTTTCTCCTTATTTTATATCTGGAAGAATAAAACATACAGATTTTTACAAAGGTGAAGATGTTGAGATAAAAATTATTTTGGAATTTGATGAAAATTTTAAAGTCTTTTTACCTGATGGCTATACCAAACAAGAGGTTGAATGCAATAAGGTTTGTTTGGAAATAAAAAAGAGAGATAGGGCGACTCCCAAAAAGGCATTTTCAGACATTGTTGTTGTCTCTCATTATGTTTTACCAAACAGAGATAAAGATAATGAAAATGGTTGGGAAATAACACGAGGAACAGGATCAAAATTTAAATTTGATGAAAGACAGTTGTCTTTTCCTTTGGGGTCAGAAGGGTTGCCAAAAAGTTTTTATTTTCCAAAAAACAGAGAGAAACAATTACAAAGAGGCTTTAATTCTTCTATTTCTTCAGTTTTTGATGACTTTAATTGGAGATTTAATAAAGAAGTAAGAAAAATTGAAACAGAAGAAAATTTTTGTGGAGAAAAATTTTCATCTCAAAAAAATAACTTTGAATCTAGTATTTTAGAAAAAATTGATGAACAATCACAAAAAAAGACATTTCAAGCACTTAATGAAAAACTTGAAAAAATAGGTTTACCAAGAGCCGATCTGTCATTGGTTGATTGCAATGCGCCTTTCGATAGTGCTTTTCTTTCTCAAAAATTGGACAGTTTGGATTTGCCAATATCTCAACTCGGATCAGGCGTTGAGATGGTGGTTTCTCTATTGTTTTTGGAAACAATGGCAGAAATTTCAAAAGAAAATATTTTAATTTTAATTGATGAGCCAGAATTACATTTGCACCCCGAATTACAAAATAATTTTATAAATCATATAGTTTCAATTTCTGATGAAACTCAATTTTTATTTTCTACCCACTCTCCGCTTTTTGTTAAACAAACTTTGAATAATGATAACAGCAAGACACACATTCATTGTTTGGAAAAAGAGAGTGGAGAGGTAAAAATTTTAGAACTTGAAAAAAGAGTTTTGCCCTATGTTTCAGCAAACGAAATAAATTTAATTGCTTTCGGCTTAGCAACCGAAGAATATCATAATGAGCTTTATAATGAGCTTGAAATAAATTTTTGGAATGATCCAGGCAATGATTTTAAAACATTGAAACAAAGCGGAAGTTATGATAATAATGACTGCCGTCAAATTATTTTTGATAACGAATTTTTCTCAAAATTAAAACAAGAACAAATAGATAGTCCTTTTAGGACTACTCAAAATAAAGTAACAATCCACACCTACGTTAGAAATAAAATTCATCACTCTAAAGAAAACGGAGGAAGTCCAGCAGCACAAGAATTAAAACAATCCATAGAAAAAATGCGAGGATTTCTTTAATAAGGTGTTTTTCTTTTTCCAATTCACCCCTAACCCCTCTTGGAAAAAGAAAAACGAAAAATAAAAATTCCAAATAGAGATAAAATTCTTCAACAAAAATATAAGAAATAAAAAAATATTGAAAAATACATCGCACAACAACTCATATCTGGCTCAAGAAATTGACATATTAATATTTCAGATGAAAGTCAATTTCTTTCGACCCAAATTTTTGCATCACTACGTTCCGCAAAAACTTCAGATATGAGTAACGTTAGGTGAAATGGTGTTTTTTTAGAAAAATAAATTGACCCCCGACGTACTGGACGCGGGGGTCTTTTCGTGTGACAACAGAAGAAACATTCAATTTCCAAGCCTGTCAATGATCGCTTCCCAGACCTGCTCACTTTCGGCATTATAGCCAACTTCCAACAGCTGTGCAACGGAAAGCTGACCAGTGGTCACGATGGCTTCCCAGACACGAGGGTAACTGACCTTCCTGCCAACTTCCAACAGCTGTTCAACGGAAAGATCACTCAGATTCAACTGAAGAATGATCTTGCTCCAAAGATCAAAATCATCAGCCAAATTGCCGACTTCCTTCAGCTGTTCAACGGAAAGCTGACCAGTGGTCACGATGGCTTCCCAGACACGAGAGTGACTGGCCTTCTTACCGATTTCCAACATCTGAACAACGGAAAGCTGACCAGTGGTCACGATGGCTTCCCAGACAGACGAGCTATCGACCTTGTCGCCAACTGTCAACATCTGGACAACAGAAAGCTTACCGGTGTTGACCAATCCTAAGGCAATTTTTGAATCCATTTTTCCATCTCCTGTTTTGAGTCCTGTCGTTGAGACCGTTGCAATGTGCAAACTAACTAATATTTAGTTAACCTAGACACTGCAACTATCTCTATTTTAATGAGCGTATTTAATATAAAAACATACTATAAATATAATGTTTTGTCAATGATTTTTAGTTAAAGACCCCTAAAAGTAGTGTTTTTATTCAAAATAAAGGCAAAAACACCACTTCTACCCAACACCGCGTATGAGGTTAAACTCCTCTCTTCTTTCGGAGTTTAACTCAAATCGTGTCTTCCCTTATGCAGTTAGCTCCGCTATAATTATACTGCAACGGTCAGACACGACTTCTCATACGCTGGCCTGATAAGTGGAAATTCGCTTCGCTCTTTCCACTTATCGCGCGCGGTTACCCCCGCTGCTGGGTTTGTTCGCTCCGCGAACATCACCCATCACCGGGTATCCAAAACGCCCTCCTCCGCCTCCGGCGGATGTCGTGCGCTTCGGATTACCCGCGCGCGTTAGGTGAAATTTTATGAAAAATAAAACCACAAAACAATTTGGTCTTTTTTATTTTTTTAAAAAACGCGCCTACTCACAGATGGAGAGGCGCGCTGAAGGAAAGACTACGACTTCTGGTTGTTCGACTAGGAAATCAGCTCCAAGTCGAACTTGCCGTTGCCGGAACGCTGAGTGATGGTGATGACATCATCAAAATTCAGACGATCCAGATAAAAAGCGAGTTCGAGACAGAGACATTCGTCCAACATCTCCGGCAAGCCAGAGAAGGAAATGATGATGCCGTCAGCACGAATGGCACCGCCCCATTGACCTTTGTCCTCATCACGACTCTCAGCGCTGGCCAAGTGATTGGGGTGCTCAGCCAACCGGCGGGCTTTTTCCTGGCAATATGCCAAACACTTTTCCCACCGATCCTCCTCGACCTCGCCGATGTTGAAGATGAGCCAAGGCAAACCAGTGAACGCATCAGCGATACAGAGAAAGCCTCCTCTCCAATCGGTATCGTTCTGTAAACGATTCAATCGTTGGAGAATCTGATCAGTTCTCGTCAGAATTTCAGACACCGTGCAAACAGCGGTGCTTTCAAACTCTCGGCAGTTCATCTTGGTATCCTCGCTTTTATGGAAGGTTCAAACCGAAGTACTGCACTTTGCAGCACTTTAATGTTGTATATTAACACAAATTTTACTTTATGTCAATAAGCAAAAAAAATAAAAAAGACCAATAAATTAAGGTCATTTTTCATAAAACTTCTACCCAACACCGCGTATGAGGTTCAACTCCTCCACTAACGTTTCGTCGTTTCACCCAAATCGTGTCTTCCCTTATGCAGTTAGCTCCGCTATAATTATACTGCAACGGTCAGACACGACTTCTCATACGCTGGCCTGATAAGTGGAAATTCGCTTCGCTCTTTCCACTTATCGCGCGCGGTTACCCCCGCTGCTGGGTTTGTTCGCTCCGCGAACATCACCCATCACCGGGTATCCAAAACGCCCTCCTCCGCCTCCGGCGGATGTCGTGCGCTTCGGATTACCCGCGCGCGTTAGGTGAAATGCTCACAAAAATTAATCCCAAAATGACTAATTACCCAATAAATTCAATCCCTGAAATAAATAGTTTTTTAGAACCATATCTAAATTCTGTTTTGACTATGGCTAATAAGCTAAATATTAATCTTTTAGATAAAAGATTTTCTGGAGATCATTTGGGACTACAAGTGTTATCAAAAAAAGAATTTGATGAATGCCATTCTGCTCTATTAAAAAATAGTGAAATGATTCATGATGCTATTATTCATGAGAGGAGAAATAGAATTTATCGTTTTAAAAAAATTTTGAGCCTAAAAGGAATAACTATACCAAAGATAGAAATATTTGAGCCAAAACCTAATGCTGATATTTCTAAATTAAGGCCTAGCATTGAACATATTGCTTTTTATATCAAAGATTATGATAGTTTTTTAAAAGAATGTAAAAACAATAATGTGCCAATAGACAAATCAATAGATACGAATGGCTCAAAATTTTTTAAAACTAAGTTGATAGACAATATAGAGATAGAATTTAGAAATGATTCTTTAGGTGAATGGGATTAATTTTTTTGTTCGCACATCACCCAACACCGGATATCTGGCTTCGCCATAAAAAAGAGAAATAGAGCTAAAGAATTTTAGTTCTATTTTTTAAATAAAAAAAGAAGAAGGCCACCTGGAACAGGCAACCTTCTGATGGAACTTGATTCGTCTCCTGTCTTTTCTACTTCTTGTAGAGTCTGGCAGCGATGGAGCCAACAAAACAAGAAATGGCGAAGAGGGTTATGGACTGGAACATATCCTTTTCCGTGATGACTTCTTGCGGAGTAATCACAAAAAGAACCTCCATCGCAAGAAAAAACAAGCCGACGCTGAGAAGAACATTGCTGAGCTTTTGCATTGAAGTCTCCAAAGTTTGATTGTCAGTCGTGTCTGAATTAACATATAACAATAGCATATATTAACTACTTTGTCAAGGTTTTTATAGTATAAATACTATACTTAGGCTAATGTTAGCCAAAGTCAAATACTTTTAACTATTGCTCTATTTCTCTTTTTTAGGCTACGCCTAAATTGCCACCTCGTTACGGTAGTTGTATAATTATACTACCTTCACTCGGTGACAACTCTCAGATATCCTGGATAGATAGATGACATATATTTTTCCTTTTGTGCTAAGATAAGGCAATTTGTATACATGTTTGTATTTATTTTAGATGGGGTTTACAGAATTTTGCCTAACATTAGGCAAATTAATATATACTAAA
>MFMT01000035.1 GCA_001783565.1 Candidatus Kaiserbacteria bacterium RIFOXYD1_FULL_42_15
AATAAGTATGCCTTCTAGGCTGGAGTCATACCACCGCCTCTGGCGGTGGTAGTTGATTTTGAAGATACTGAGAACTACACTGAAGTTGCCCATATGCTTGAAGCGCTTAAGCAATTTTGGTCATATGGTCACGAATCGTACGCAGAAGATCGTGTGCCCACCTTTTATTTAAATGCACTGAGGAAAATCAAAGAGACACCCAATGCAAACTATTTGTTGTCAGTACGTGCACGGGAAATTCTATCCATGCTTGAACAGAGCGAAGATTTTCCGGCAGAAGCGAGAGATTTGAAACCATTTGAATTATCTAAAGGTATGTATGCATCAACTCAAGTTCGTGAAGGTGTAACCGTCGTCCCCGAAGATGCAAATGCAGATGTATCAAAAGCCATAGAAGAATTTGACGCAAACGAGGAGCAAATAACCCCGCCACAGTGGATGGTAGATGAAGCGATTGCTAATGGAGAGTCATGGGTTAGCTGGCAACCACCACAGGATTTGATGCGTAACCGAGAACACTTATTCAACGAGATGCATCAATACGCCACAGTTCCAATCGATGAACAGTTTGGGGATTTTCCAAACCTGGAATCTGCTAAAAAGGATGAGATGATGTTCGACTATGAGTATCTCGTCTCCCGTCCAGTACGGGAAATGATCCAACGTGAATTTGATTTTGAATTAAAGGACCTTTCAATAAAAGAGCAGTTCTATTTTTTGAACTACCTAAAAAAGATAACTGTGACTAATGCTGACACTATGAAGCATTTTACCCAACTCTACGGTGTCGATGGCATGAGAACCTTTCTCTCCCTTGAACGAGGAGATGAATCTCTTGGTAACAATATTGTAGCTTTCGGTCTACATGATGAGGTTGCAGGTCCTGTTTTCCAATACTACAGTGAGCTTCTAAGCAGTGCTGAGCGAGCGGAGGCACTAGTTAAAAAAGTCTCTGATTGTGAGGGAGAAGCGTGCGCAGAATTAGCAAACCAGGTTCGTGAAAATATTATCAACCGGGCGCAAAAAGATCTCGAAAAGGCGGTACGAGCTCATGATCCCAGTGAAGTGTTCGCTCAGATTGAAAATTATGTAGCGGCAGCAAAAGAATACGTGGCGTTACTTCAAGAAGTGGGGGCTGGGAAAATTGAACATGTTAACTCATCAGAACTATCGAATGATGAGCAAAGTCGTATGAAAACATTACTCAAGGCCAACTATGACAAAGCCTACCCAGAACCAGAAAACGAAGACTTTAAAGCAGCCGTCGCTAGTTCTTTAGAAAAAAGCTTTAGCAACCCAGACACATCTTTCAGAGTACTTCGAGATAATGGAAAGATTGTTAGCTATAACCGTTTTGACACACTCCGTGACTTTACGGGTAAAGAAGTTTTATATTTTGGCTCTTTTAATGCAGATCCTGCATACAGTGGCGTTGGAGGTGTGATGCTTGAGGAGACTATTAAAGACCAGCTGGAAACTGGTCGTCCAATGATGGCTCATTGTGATCCAACCCAGGCAATTACTCGAAAGTACATTGAAGACGGATTTGTAGCTACTGATTTCTATGAACTGGCTGGCAAACCAAGTTTTGAGATCTGGCGCTCTAAAGACTCATCCCCACAATTAGAAAGCAAAAGGCGGTCAGTTGAAGAACTTTTAGAACTAGTTGATGAATCTGGATCAATGGTAGTACGCGAAAAGTCTGAATCAGAAACGTATCCTGAATTGCAAAACAGCATGGGTCTGACTCGTTTCTTCACTCACGGTGGTAAAACGTACCTTGTATTTGAAACACTACCAGGCACTCTCAAAGGAGAGTTCATCCCACCCCCAGAAGAACAAAAGGAGGCCGCCTAAACCTCATCACCGCTACTAAACTTCCACAGACTTTCAAAGAGGTATTTGTGTGTATTAGCAATAAAATGATCAGTGATAATAATACCAACGAGGTATTCGTCAGTTAGGGTTATATATGACACCTTATTGTCATATATTTGCATGACGGTTTGAAAAGGGACCGTTGCCTCCGTGCCACTGATGAGTTTCGTATGCGTTACTTCGCCATCGTACGACGCCAGGAATTTTCGGGCTGCTGGTGAATCAATCACTAAACCGCGCTTTTTCACATCCTTTTCTTCTCGTAATGCTGAGTATTCGGCATTTAATTCAGGAATATACTTAGCTATAGCCTCGAGGTCTGCATAGGTCAAAATCTCCTCCGTTGCATTCATAGAGTCCATCAATACCTCCCAAACACCATCTTTTCCTTCATAAAACTGCACCCCTGGCTTGCCAACACTAAGGTTAAAAAGAGACGATAATTTACCAGAGGTAGTCAAGAACTGCTTTTTGGTGTGTTCGATACGTTCTTTTTCCTTATCAATTATTTTAGAGATAGCCACGGGGTGTTTGGGAGTAAAGGTAGCGACCTTCCCTTTAGAATCTGCCTTGGTGGCCAAATCAAGCCCGATTAACTCCTCGAGCACCTTATAGACCAAGGGGCGAGAGAGGGAGGTCGGGACGGATTTTGCCAATTTGCTGGCCTGGGATTCCCCGAGCTTTAATAAGGTCTCATAAACTACTGCCTGGTCATTTGACAGACCTGCATCAGTAAGATTTTGGGTATATTCAAGTTGAATCATATACCCAATACACTAACATATAATTGTAATTGTCACAATACAGTGACAAAGATATGTTGATAACTAATACAAAATTCGTTTATAAATATGACTATATATCTTATTTTAAGATAAGGTATTATATACTCTTGACAATACAATTAAATCCTGCTATGATGTACACAGTTAAGAAAGAGGAAAACGCGAGAGAGCGTCAACCACTTTTCGAGAGAGTTCTTAAAAGGGAATCAAGAGAGAGAAATGAGCCGAGCGGCTCGACCGAGCACCAAAATCGGTGCTCGGCGGTGACCACAGCCGAAAGTGTGGCAGACAAGGAGCCAAAGGAATTACTCACTTCTCAAACAAGATTCGTTTGCACCGATGCGAGGAACAGGCCGCAAACCACGTTCCACTAGGGTTCAAGACCTCCGGGTCGCCCTAAGTTGCATCACCCGATCATGCTTGAACGAAAGTTCGAGCGGACATCGACTAGCTGGAAGACCCTAACCAAGTCTTCTCGCTAGAAATGTCCTTTGTACCTTGTAACCCCATAGAGCTCACAGTACCGAGGGAGCTATGGCATAGGAGAGAGAGGAAAGAGTCTTTGACAATAAATCTAGTCCTAACTTTAAAAAAAGAGTTACAGCTAGAGAAATAAATGAACATGGGAGGGTGACTGTCTGTATAAGAAATCAGTCACCACTCCATGTGAGTATGTATTAAAAATCGTCACGACGAAGTTTAGACTCCTTGACGATTGAGTGGAGAGTTCCTTTAGCAAGATTTCGATTGTGTTCTGTACAGTCAGAATTATTCCCGACGTCTGTTGGTACATGATGAAATGGCTCCCTGTAATATGATGTATTACAAAACCGTTACGTTCGAGTGTCTGCAAAACTTGCTTTGAGGTTCGTGTTGGCAGTTTAGGCATAGTTCTAAACTGTAACCAGAGCAATAAACGAACTGCTCTGGAGCGATAAGAGTGATTCGTCTGGCAATTCGTTGCGTTCTTCTAGACAAGAAAGATATCCGCTGATAGCGTCTTCAATCATCAGCTTGGCCTCTTCTAGAGTAGATCCATACGAAATACATCCCGGCAAAGCCGGTACGGTGACGGTAAAACCGCCTTCTGATTCTGGCGTTAAGACAATTTGATACGTTTGCTTTTTCATAACATTATTGTATGTCAAAGAAACGAAAAAGCAATTAAAAATCGTCTCGAGAGAGACCAGATTGCTTGAGAATTGTATGGAACGTGGCTCGTTTAAGTTCCTTATTGTGCATTGGAACAACTGTCCATTTACCGCTTTGATGGGTGTAAATAGCATGACTACCTTTCTGGCGCGTCAGCGTGAATCCATTCCTCAAAAGCGTAGCGACAACTTCCTTAGGAAAGGCAGTCTTACGCATGTTGTGGCAAAGCAGAAATAGTGACACTTGAAATCAACGAGGGAATGAGTTCGGTCGGGACAGGCTCACCGTTAGCCACTAGTTGTTCGATGCAGAGCTCAATCGCTTCACGAGCGTTTGCAAGGGCTTCTTCCAAATTGTCGCCCTCGGTAAAACAACCAGGTATGGTAGGTACGGTTACGGTGTACCCGCCCTCTTCAGCTGGAGTAAGGACAACGCTATAGGATGAAAAGTCTTTCATAGTATTCCTATGATACAACCCAATCAAAAAAACGCAACACAATACATATATATTCACATGGGGTAAATTACCGTACTAACTTTTTAAAAAAGTTAGTACGGTGTACATTCCAATCAAATGTCCTTCGTCTTTGCGAGTGAGAAAGCGCTTAGCTTTCGCAAGACCTTACCTGCTCGTTTGTAAACGAGTGATAAGGTGTACTGTCCCTGTAAGGGAGGGGCGACGAAGCAATCCAGGCAAGTGCTCCATCTTAGTAATCAAATTATTTTGAGTATTAAGATGGGGAACTTTGAGAGAGTAAAACTCAGAGAGAACCAAGAAAATGGTTGTCGGATTCCCGATTACCCGCAACGCCACCCGCGAGAGTGTTGGCACGCCCGTAGGAGGGCAAGAGAATGGACAGTCAAAAAATTTCCAACGGCGCAATTTGCGCCGAAATTTTTTCGATCTGCGGCGCCAAGCGCGCCGCAGAGTATGCCCAGGAGGTTGGCAATGCCAACCTCCTGGAGAAAATCCGGCGGGGGCAGTTCACTGCCCCCGCCGGGGGTTTCAACGCCGCGCGGGCACGTGCCCGCGCGGCCATCCCGGTGGCCTATCGCAAGGCCACCTGAGGATTGAGTTCGAAGGGTCTCATCAAAACTCCTCCCGCTTCACACCACAGCGGATTACAGTGGTGTACAAAAAGAGGAGGGAATTCGGTCATGTGCCGTTTTTTCCAGATTAACCTCTGTCGTTAGTCCACGGCAGAGGAGTGACCTACTTACGGTCACAAAATCTCACTGGGAGGACACCAGTTGCAGGTCTGTTAATCGAACAGATACTGCGTCAAAGTGGTTCTCGATTACGGTTGTGGGGGATTGATTAGGTTATCAATCCTCCACCCATTTGAGAATTTCAATTCAAGTTGAGCGTTTTTGGTAATAAGCACCCCACTTTATATTACGTGTGCCTTTATTACCGCTACGCTCGCTTATAAAATACATTAGAGTTTTCAAATGGGTGATTTATAAATCACATTGTCCCCGAGTGGAGAGAGATCGATACCTCTCCGCTCGGGGGTTGTGTAATACAGCTTCCAAATCTTAACCACTCCCCGCGAGGGAGGCCGAACTGTATCCTGGTCGGAACAGTAGCGGTAAAGTCCGAGGAGGACATCATGACAATGAAAGATTTCATCAACCTGACCCCGCACTCCCTCCGCCTCCGCACCGACGCCAGCAACATGGCGCCGGAAGCGCTGGACAGCGACATCGTCGTCCAGCCGCGGATGAACGGCGAGGGCAAGCCCAACCCGGCTCGCGTATCCGCAACGCCGGGCGGCCCCAACGGCCAGGCCGACGGCGTCGCCCTCTTCGGGCGCACCGCCTACGGCACGGTCGAGGGACTGCCGGCCCCCGAGGCCGACACGATCTACATCGTGTCTGGAATGGTGGCCGGGCGGGTCACCGACCGCGACGACGTGTACTGCCCCGGCACCGGCCCGAAGGACAACACGGTCCGGACGCCCGAAGGGCAGATCTACGCCGTCACCCGTCTTGTCATGGCGGGCTGATCGGCACCTCTCCCGTGTTGAGAGGAAGTTCTTGGTTGCTAGTGTGGCACGGCACACTAGTAAAGGTTTGGGGTGAGCATCGGTTGGTTCCGACTGTTCACCCTCTTTATCCAGCGCACGATACTCGCGCGTTGGTAGAGTCAACAACCGCCACTGATGTGGCAAAGGAGAAGTCTATGACCAAGCAGATCGCTTTCTCGGCCACCTTTGGCGTCATTCCGGGGTATGCCCACGACAATGGGCTCCCGGAAAACACGACAGCGGGAGAGATTCTGACCAACGCCTGGACGGCGGCCATGAAGGCCGAGTTCGAGGCGAGCAAGATCGGCGTCGGCGGCGTAATCGCCGAGTCCCGCACCGCCTACAACCCCGACTGGGGCTGCCCGAAGGGCGGCGAGGTCACCGCAACGGTCACCGGCGAGTCGAACCCCGAGTTCGACAAGGACAGCGAGGCCTACAAGGCCGCCGTCCTGCGGATCGTCAAGGCTGTGAAGTGCGAGCTCAAGCAGTCGACGGTTCGCGTCGCCTTCCACGACGTGTCCGACTACGTCTACCTCACCAAGGACGACGAGGTCGCTGCGACCTAACGGTTTAACGCAGCAAACGGGTTTCGTGTCGAGCTGGATGGTTTTCCGGCTTGACACCTTATTCGAGCTCATCACTTCGGTGATTGGCTTGATCGAGGTTCAAATCTGAATGAAAGGAGGGCGCCATGCGCCGCATCGCAGTCTGTGGTTACAAGCAGAGCGGGAAATCCGTTCTGATGGCGAATCTGATGCGG
>MFMT01000036.1 GCA_001783565.1 Candidatus Kaiserbacteria bacterium RIFOXYD1_FULL_42_15
TGGGGGCCAGTTAATTCCATGAATGTAGTTCAATACATCGGTGCCCAGAAAGGATTGTTGACTCGGGCACAACTTGAAGAAATTTTGTCCAACAGACCAGCGGAATACTTAGCTTCAAAGATTGATTAAAATAGGAGTAGTAACTTTGGTGTGACGATCATCAAGTAACACAAACATTGAAAACGTGGATTGCTTCGTTGCGACTCGCCTGTCTGCCCTGCATGCGCAGGCATGGCAGGCAGGCAAAGACGGAAAACGAAACACCGTCGTCTTCGCGAGGAATGGAGCAACAGCGGAATGACGTGGCGATCCATGACCCGTGGGGACGACGTGGATTGCTTCGCTTCCCCTTAACAGGGACTGTACACCTTGTCGCTCCTTTTACAAAAGAGCTGGCAAGGTCTTGCGAAAGTCCAGTGGACTTTCTCACTCGCAAAGACGGATGGTGGTGGACAACACGAGGCGGACGAACTTCGTCTTTGCGAGCGGGAGCGCGGCAATCCACGAGTAGAAAAGACGTCGTATTAATCGGAGTGGGCGCTCACCGCTTGTTTAGCTGCATCCACGATTGAGGCCACATCAAGTCCATAATGTGCCAGAAGTTCATTTGGTTCGCCCGACTGACCAAACATATCTTTGATACCGAGACGAATGATTCGTTTGGGTTGATGTTCAGAGAGATATTCGGCCACGGCACCGCCAAGTCCGCCAGTTATTTGATGCTCTTCCACAGTCACCAACACATCATGAGCCGAAGCAAAAACACCCAGAGCTTCCCCATCCAGTGGTTTGATGGTAGCTATATGCAACACACCAGCACCAATGTTATTTTTTTCGAGCTCCACTGCAGCCATAAGAGCGTTGTAGGCCAAAACACCAGTAGAAATAATACCCACCGATTGAGGTAAATCTGGATTTTTGGTATAAAAAATTTCAGCTTGACCAATAGCAAATGGTGATTCTGGAGTAGACACCACTGGAGTCTCACTTCGACCGACACGAATATAAACCGGCCCATCATATTTAGTTGCCAATAATTCCGCCTTACGAGCTTCATGGACATCACAAGGAGCTATTACCACCATATTTGGTATTACCCGCATAATAGCCAAATCTTCTATCGCTTGGTGAGTGGCTCCATCTGGCCCAACTGAAATCCCGGCGTGCGCGCCAATTATTTTTACATTTGAATTATTATAAGCAATAGTGGTACGAATTTGTTCCCAATTGCGCCCCGGACTAAACATGGCATAAGAAGCCATGAATGGTATCTTCCCCATCGCTGCCATTCCCGAGGCCACTCCCGCCATATTTTGCTCAGCAATACCAACCTGGACGAAGCGTTCGGGAAACGCCTCAGCAAACGGGAGTGTTCTGGTTGATTCAGTTAAGTCAGCCGAAAGAGCCACTACCCGTTTGTCTCTTTTACCTGCTTCTAGTAATCCTTCGCCATAACCATTACGGCTAGGAATTAAATCCGGCGTAGCAGTTTGAGCTTTTTTATCTAGATGTGATGCAAACATAATAATTATAAATCATCCGTGCTAATAGTGCCGGCTAGAGTCCGTAATTTTTGCAAAGCAATTTTTTCTTGTTCTGAACGCGGTACCCGATCTTCCGGTCCTTTACCCGGAGGATTACCATGCCACCTAAAGTCGCGTTCAAAGACATCAACTCCCTTGCTGGCGATAGTGTGAGCAATAATAACTGACGGCTGACTATAGACCGCCTGAGCTTTCCCGATAGCATCATTCATCGCTCTGATATTATGACCATCAACCTCTTGCACATCAAAATTAAAGGACTCAAATTTTTCCGCCAGTGGTTCCAAAGGCATGACATCTTGAGTGTCACCATCAATCTGAATTCCATTACGATCAACAATCATGATTAGATTGTTTAATTTTTCTTTTCCAGCCAACATCAATGCCTCCCATATTTGCCCCTCATTTAATTCGCCGTCACCAGTCAGACAATAAAAATATTTGGTGGAATACGGATTGTCAATTCGTTCGGCTAAGGCCATACCAACCGCTTGAGAAAGACCTGAACCTAATGGACCAGAAGTAGTTTCCAATCCTGGTAATGACTCCCGATGTGGGTGCCCCTGTAGCCGTGAACCAAATTTTCTTAAGGTCATTAATTCCTCAACGGGAAAATAGCCGGCATAGGCGAGCGTGGCATAAAGCACTGGACAGATATGACCATTAGATAAAATTACCCGGTCACGGTCTTCCCAATTCGGATTAGTAGCATCATGTCGTAACACCTCAAAATATAACAGGGTAAAAATATCTGCCATATCCAGTGGCCCGGCTGTGTGACCACTCTTGGCTTCATAAAGCATTTCAATAATACTCTGGCGAATTTCATTTGCCTTAAGTTCCAACCGAGTTACATCCGCTGAAGTTATATAGTGCATGGATAAAAATAGTATACCAAAATAATCAGTTGATTAGATGTACCGGCTGTTAATTAAAAAAATAAATCAAACGGCAAAACATCAACAACATAAACGACATGGATTGCTTCGTTGCGACTCGCCTGTCTGCGCAGGCAGGCAAAGACGGAAAACGAAACACCGTCGTCTTTGCGAGGAATGAGCCCGCAGGCGAAGGACGTGGCGATCCACGGTGAAGACGGACGACGTGGATTGCGATGCTAAGTTGCCATGGTCGTAAACTTCTTATACGCCAAAATTGGGTCATCATGCTTCATAATCGCTGAACCCACAATATAGCGATTTAATTTAAGAGAAGCCAGTGTCGGTAATGTTTCAGCATTCACACTGCCGTCAATACTGATGGCCAGGTCAGGAAAATTTTCTCGTATCATCACAATTCTATCTAAAGCCCGCACATCAAATGGTTGCCCTTGAGTACCAATAGCACCGATTCCCATCACTTGCACGTAGTCGGCATAAGGTAAATATTCTTTTAGAATATTGAAGTCAGTGTCGTTATTAGATGAAATACCAACTGTCATATTTGTATTATCAGTAAAATCCTTAAAGCTAGCGAGAGATATTGTCTCAACATGAAAGACTAATTGGTCAGCCCCGGCCTCAATCCAGTCGCGAGCAGCTGGGAGTGGTTTACTCACCATTAAATCCACCTCTAAGGAAAAGACATCAAGTGATTCTTTGGCCACCATCGGTAATTCTTGACTGTTGTACGGCCAGGAGATAAACGGCACAAAAATACCATCCACCACATCAAGGTGTATTTCTGGTAAACCAGCGAGGCGGGACACTAACTGCCGTAAATCACTAAGCGTGGACGGGATGATAGCCGGAATAATAGGTGAAGTAAACATAATTTAATTTGGGATAGTATTAGACATCCAACGCTCGATTACGGCGTTGGTATTTTTCATCGGAATTTGTCGCGGTATGTAGCCAATTCCAGATAACTTTTTTAGCATCATCTACCGCCACAAAACGCGCCCCAATAGACAATACATTAGCGTTATTATGTTCACGCGACAAAGTAACAATTGATTCATTACCTCCGTAATAAACAGTAGCCCTTACTCCTTTAATACGATTGGCTGCCATTGCTTCCCCTTGCCCAGAGCCACCAAAAATAATGGCACAATTAGAATCTGGATTGTGCGCCACCCCTTTAGCCGCCGCCTGCATAAAGCCCGGAAAATCATCCAGTGGATTAAGGACATAAGCCCCAACATCCACGATGGCAAAACCCTCACTCAAAAGCCAGCTCCTAATTTGTTCTTTATGCGCAAAACCAGCATGGTCGGAGGCCAAGTAAATAGTCTGAAATTGAGCGGGAACCGCTGTCATAAAAAATGAAATTATTTAATGGTTTTAACCACTGCTACTACGTGTTCTATCAGCGTATAGGCATAGCTGGTTTCATTATCATACCAAGCTAAAACTTTTACTAAATCCCCAGCCACCACTTTGGTAAAAGATAAATCAGCAATAGCGGCATAGCGCGCACCAATAATGTCGGTTGATACTAATGGCTCGTCGGTAGTGGCAAATAGATTTTTCCACTGGTCCGTCTTAGCTGCGTTTCGTAATGCATTATTAATTTCTTCAACAGTTGTTGCCCGGCTAGCCACAAAAGTAACATCAACGATTGAACCGACCGCTACCGGCACGCGCATCGCAATTCCATCAAATTTTCCAGCCAAATCAGTGTGAGCAAGAGTGGTAGCTACCGCTGCGCCAGTGGTACTAGGAATAATATTTAAGGCCGCGGCCCGTCCAGAACGAAAATCTTTTTTGCTCGGACTATCAACTAGAGATTGTGAAGCCGTATAGGCATGCACGGTATTGAGAATGGCCTTTTCTATACCAATCGCTTCTTTTAGAATAGCAATCAGTGGACTGACGGCATTGGTGGTGCAAGAGGCATTGGAAGAGATGGTACAAGTTCCCAATACCGCTTCATTAACTCCCATCAAGACAGTCGCTCCTGACACCCCAGCCGTGTTGGGATCATCTTTAACTGGCGCGGAAATAACAACTCGCTTTGCTCCGGCTTCGAGGTGTTGTTTGGATAATTCATAACTAGCAAAAAAACCAGTGGACTCAACCACCACCTCCACCCCGAGCTTGCCCCAAGGTAGAGCTTTGGGATCACGCTCTTGTAAAAAAGTAATACTTTTACCATTTACCACCAGTGTTTTATCTTTGACGATTACATCAAATTGTGCCCGACCATAAGTTGAATCGTAACGCAGTAAATAAGCCAAATTTTCCAAATCACCCAAATCATTGATAGCAACAATTTCCAAGTCTGTACGATTAACAGCCAGCCGGAAAAATGCCCGACCGATTCTACCAAATCCATTGATTGCTATTTTTGCCATGAAATAAAATTTACATTTGTGACTACTATTAGTATAGCAATGATTTTTAATTTTGACATTGGTGTTTACTTCAAAAGTATCAAAAACTGAAGACATGGATCGCCTGCCTGCCATGCCTGCGCATGCAGGGCAGGCAGGCCACGTCGTCGTCACCGTCGTGTCCGTCTTTGCGAGTGAGAAAGTCCAGTGGACTTTCGCAAGACCTTGCCTGCTCTTTTGTAAAAAGAGCGACAAGGTATACAGTCTCTGTTAAGGGAAAGCGCGGCAATCCACGTCGTCCGTCTCCATCATCGCCATGGATTGCCACGTCATCCCCTACAGATGAACGAACGAGTGTCGTAAAAATAAGACGTAACGCAGTGTAGTTTTATTTTTATGACCGAGTGAGTGAAATCTGTATGATAATACAGGGACTGTCCACTAGTTGGCTAATTTGTTTCTCTCCGCTCACAAACCAGCTCAAGTTGGCTGCAAAGTGACATTGAGTCACTTTTTCACGCTTGCGGGCTCTCTCCTCGCGAAGACGCCGACGTTCACCACCGTTCCGTCTTTGCGAGCCACAGCGCGGCAATCCACGTCCGTCACTGTCCGTCTTTGCCTGCCTGCGCAGACAGGCGAGCCACAAGCAATCCATGACGTTACGTCAATTCTGCCGCGCTTCGCTCGTAGCTAATCGTAGCTAAAGATTGGTACATAATCCCTCAATGAGTTCAGAGTAAAAAATATTAACAAAATTTAACCTACTTCACCCGTACAATTCACTATGTGTACCAATATAAAGAAAAACTACTGACTCCGGTGACACTTCCTGAAATATAGCACGGTAATCACCGGTGACATTTAGACTTCGACATCCTGGATAGGCCTTGCCGACTGAGTGATTATTCAGGAGCTGGTTAAAAGGTTCTTTTATAAAAAGATTTTTTCTATCGACAAATTTTGCACGGGTAGGTTTGGGGATTTTCTTAAACTGTCTTAAGAAGGACTTGTGCAGTAAAATCTCCATACCTACAAAGAAAGTAGATGCTTATCCATTTCATTATCACTCGCAAAGCGTACAAGATTCTTCTCGGCTTTAATATCCTTGAGAGCGGTACGGACTGCCCTGGCTGTCTTGGCATTAAATTTCTCATCTGACTCTACAATACCGAGAGTAAACTCTCCGTCCGCATACTTTTCGGTCGCCATTTTTAGGAAAACAGCAAAAGGCACACCTTCACTTTTGGCGCGCTTCATGGCTTTAGCTTTTATCTTCGCGTCAATTTTAAAAATGATTTGAGTAGTCATGTATATATCTTATATATATCTAAGATATATGTCAAATTTTTGAGTAACAATGAAAATCAGAAGAAACTAACTGTCTAGGAAATAATACCATCCCCAATTAACGCTTGGACATAAACGCCTTTCAAAATTTTGAGCGAAAAGCAAGCTGGAGTCCGAAGCATATTGGTATATGTTGAGGGCGAAGCGCGGTTTTGTAGCCAAAATTTGGGATTGCGTGTCCAATGGTTAATTGGAGATGGTATAAGGTACTTTCCATCATCGCCCTGGATCGCCTGCCTGCGCAGGCAGGCCACGTCATTTCCTTGCTAGCTCATTCCTCGCGAAGACGGCGAAGGTGCTCGCAAAGACGACGGTGTTTCGTTTGCCGTCTTTGCGAGCCACAGCGCGGCAATCCACGTCATTCATTTTCGCGAACTAATCTGTTACAAAACGAGTATCCAGTCGAAAATCCTCGCGCTACCGCAAAGTCACCATTACTTTAGCTCCTAGAGCATCTGCCACCTTACGTAAAGTCGCCAGAGTCGGATTGGCTTCTCCGCCTTCTAAATTAGAAATTACAGACTGTCTAGTACCAATCTTTTCTGCCAACTCTTTTTGAGTCAAACCTTCTTTTATCCGTTTATCAATCAACATTCTGGCAATAGAAAATTCTAGCTCAAGTGCATCATAAGCCTCTTTATAACCTGGCTCCTTTAAGAGTAACTCGTGCAATTCTTCTGAAGTTATTCTTTTGTTTTTTATCTTTTTCATACAAAAATAATATCACATATAAGTGATATATACAAATATTACCCTATTCTCTTCCGAGCTAAATCCAAAATGTTTTTTGGCGTCTTTTGCGTTTTCTTAAGAAAACCATAAACAATAATCGCTCCATCGTCTTCAAAGCCGTACAATAAACGTACTTCCTGTTTACCTTTGATACGTAATTCAAATAGCCCGTAACCAAGCGATTTACTGTATGGCATAGGTAATTTGTTGCCGTATAATTTTAACAAATCAATCAGACGATCAATTTTTGTCTGGGTTACTTGTTCAAGTTTAACTATGAATTTAACAACATCTGGCTCAATAATTACTTTCATATATTTTTACGAAGTTTAAGGAATTGGTTCTGGTTCGGGCTCAATTACTGGTTCCGGTTCTGCCGTTGTTGTGTCGTCTACGTTTCCGTCACACAAACGTGGATCGCCGCGTCCTCCCTTACAAATGAACGAACGAGTGTCGTAAAAATAAGACGTAACGTAGTGTAGTTTTATTTTTATGACCGAGTGAGTGAAATCTGTATGTTAATACAAGGACTGTCCACTAGTTGGCTATTTTGTTTCCTGCCACGCTTCGCTCGCAGCTAAAGGCGGGTACAAACCTGCTCAATTTGGCTGCAAAGTGCAAGAATTTTTATTAAGGATAAAAAATTCTATGTATGAAAAATATAGTCGCTACGCTTATTATTTTACACAACATTAAGTCACTTTTTCACGCTTGCGAGCTCCCTTCCTCGCGAAGACGACGAACACCGTCTTTGCGAGCCACAGCGCGGCAATCCACACCGTCCGTTTTCGTCATCACCGTCTTTACAACTCGCAGTGTGCGAAATCACTATATTGATTCCGTGACTGTTGGTGGTGTTGGCGCTTCTAGCTCGAGAAGAACAGTTTTTATTATTGGATATACTCTAACTCTTTAATTCAATTTCCAACTTAGCATCGAGAGCTTTGGCAATTTTATTTAGAAAAAGAAGAGACGGATTATATACTCCGCTTTCTAAACGCGATACTACTGGTTGTCTACTACCTATCGCTTCAGCCAATTGTCTTTGTGACCATCCCCGCTTCGCACGAGCTTTAATAATAGAAGATATAAGACGATATTCTGGACCTAGTGCTTCATACTCCCTCTTTACATCAGGATTCTTAAGTGCTCGTTTTTTAAGTTCTTTGAAAGTAATCATAAATATTATTATAACTTATAAGTTATAATCACGCAAATGTTCACTTTTCTTTTTAAGAGCTTTCCTTAATTCCTGGGGCGGTGTATTTTGAGTCTTCTTTATAAATGAATGTATTATAAAAGCCGATTTATTATGAAAGAAATAAAACATCCGTAGTTCCCTTTTACCACGTACTCGTAACTCTAACAATCCATCGGAAATATACCTACTTTGAGGCATCCCGAGTACTTGTCCATGCTCCTCTAACAAACCAATTATCCTAAGACACTTAGCATATTCTTTCGCATTTAGTGAATCAAGTAATTTATAAGTATCATCATCAATAATTACTTTCATATATTTTTACGATGTTGCAGATGTTGGTTCCAACACAGACGGAGCTTCTGGCTCAGTCGGAATTGTTTCTATTATCGGGGTCGGCTCTATTATTGGTGCTACTTCATCTATCACAACAGGGTCTGTATCTATCGTGTCAGTACTAGAACTCGCGACATCACTACCTATATATGTATCAGTCGTGGTGGTGGCGCTGGTGGTTGAACTGGCACCACTGTCCGTTACTGGATTATCGGTAGTAGTGGCGGTTACAGTAGTAGACGTGGTCACTGTATTATCACTTCCACTTCCAGAACCATTACCGCCCATATCGACTGTGTTAACTGTCTGGCCCATCGGTGTAGTCGCCGTACCACTCGCTTGCAACAGCGCCTTGAGCTGGTCTTCCGTCACACAGGTCGCTCCAATACAGAGCTGGTCAGTTTCTACCTTCTCAGTTTTAAGACCAGTCAGCGTCAGTACCCCATTTACAAATCCCTCCGCCAACCTGGTCAACCGACTCCAAACCGTATCAGTTTGGTCAGCCAGTAAAGTAGCAAAGGCAGTGGTGGTACCCGAGAGGTCAATGGTAAACAGCCCAGCCCGGATTTGGTCAGAGAGGGTGATGTTGGTGTCATTACCGACAAAGACCAAAACCGTGTTACCACTGGTGTATTTATCAAATGTCGCCAACGCAATTCCCACTACCGTCTCACCAGTAGCGGTCGCTTTCTTACCCACTCCCGTCACGGAAGACAGAGTGATTTTATCACCAATCGCAATCGCACCCCCTTCCAGATTTATCTTCACCGGTACCTGCCCAGCCAGTGAAATAATGGCATTATCTTTAGCATAGTCACCATCACAATTATTATCTTTTTCTCTACAAATCGGTCCGTTACCCAAAAAACCAGGATTGGTAGCGACAATACCAAAGGGGATACTACCGCCTTCGGCCAACATTACCCCTTCTTCATTAGTCGGGTCTAAGGCCACAATTTCTCCTGGTTTTGGCATTTGTCTTGCGCGAGACACACTAAAATATTCGGCCAAGTCAGCCGCCGTGGTGGTATAAGCAACGGCGCTAGCTCCTCCTTGAATCTTCCCCGCTACCGTACCATCCAGAGTGGAAAAACCAATAAAATAGTTGCCCGCAGCTCGAGAAGCATTAGCAATACCAAGTGAAATCAGAAGACCATCAGCGTAAACGCCGGTATAACCATTAGTAATCCGGGCCGCATAACCAAGAACCTTAGAATCATAAACTGTTAAAGCGTGATCAGGGGTGGTGGTGCCGATGCCGACGTAGGAACCGTATTCCTGCAAAATTAGGTTCTTGTAAGCCGAGCCAAAGTCGGCTGCTTGGATGCCCCCATAATCACCAGCCGTTTTGTAATACATAGTGGTAACCGGACCCTGTGATGCATTGGCATTAAGAGTTCCAGAAGCGGAAATTGCCCCCGCCACCTCTAATTTTTCATACGGGGTGGTGGTGCCGATGCCGACGTTGCCACCATCTTCTTGGAGAACCAAATATTGAGTACCGTCTGCATCAAGACCAAGATAATTTCCTGAAGTATTCCAAGAAAGTTCACCGTAATCGTTTGCAACGGTAGTGTCACCGATTACCAAGCGAGTGTTTGTATTATTTGTGAAAAAAGAATCACCACCATAAACGTGAAGCTTCGCTGCCGGTGATGTAGTGCCAATACCGACGTTGCCGGCAAAATAATTGTTACCAGCTCCGTTAACAGTAACTGTCCCAGCAGTAGCAAAATCACCAGTTAATGCTGCCAGGGAAGCAGCCACTGCCGTTTTTGAAGACCCCCAAGTGAAACCTCTTCCAGCATTTGTACCCATATTGAAGTGCATAGAATAATCTGTCACTGAACCATAATCGACCTGATCATTCCCCATACTAATTGTGTAAAGAGTACAATTAGCCCAGAAGCACAACCCGTTACCATTTGCTGCAGATACTAGATGGTTTGGAGCAGATAATGATGTAGCGGCAGCT
>MFMT01000037.1 GCA_001783565.1 Candidatus Kaiserbacteria bacterium RIFOXYD1_FULL_42_15
TGACAATACAACCATGTTATACTCTCAATCATATGAACCAAACTCGGGCTTTAGACATTTTGAAGACTGGCGCCAACGTGTTTTTGACGGGGGAGCCGGGGAGTGGAAAGACGTATGTGATTAATCAATATATCGCTTGGCTCGAGGCAGCCGGACTACACGTGGCGGTGACTGCTTCGACGGGAATTGCAGCTACTCATATCGGCGGCATGACGATTCATTCCTGGAGTGGGGTGGGCGCGCGCGATACGCTCAACCGCTACGACCTCGACCAAATTATGACCAGCGAAAAAACTGTCAAGCGGATTAAAAAAGCTCAGGTGCTTGTCATTGACGAAATCTCGATGCTCGATGGCAAGATGATGGATATGGTGGATGTGATTTGTCGGGAAGCGCGCGCTAAAAGCGAAGCTTTTGGCGCGCTCCAGGTCATCTTTGTCGGTGACTTTTTTCAGCTACCACCTGTTACTCGCCAGGGCGATATGATGCGCTATGCTTTTGAATCACGGGCTTGGGAACAGTCACGACCGCTGGTCTGCTACCTGGAAGATCAATTTCGGCAAGAAGACGAAGCATTACTTGCTCTTCTCTCAGCCATCAGAAAAAATGAAATTGAGGATGATCACTACACTTTGCTCAATGAGCAAACAGATATTAGTTATGAAGGCATCGAACCAACCAGACTCTATACGCATAATGCTGATGTGGATCAGGTAAACCAGACTAGATTGGCAAGCTTAACCACCAAACCGCATACCTTTAAGATGTCCGGCCGGGGAAGTAAGCCACGATTGGAGGTTTTGATAAAGAATTGTCTTTCTCCTGACACTCTTGTTCTCAAGGAAGAGGCGATGGTGATGTGTACCAAAAATAACTTTGAAGCCGGCTATGTTAACGGCACGCTAGCACGAGTGGTGAATTTTGATAGTGATACCGGGGTACCGATAATTGAAACTACTGACGGAAAGCGAATTACTATTCAAACCACTACTTGGGACATGATTGAGGATGGCAAGGTGTTGGCCTCGATTGAGCAATTACCACTTCGCTTGGCCTGGGCGATTACAGTTCATAAGAGTCAGGGGATGTCGCTTGATGCGGCCGAGATTGATTTATCTAAGGCCTTTGTTTTTGGACAAGGATATGTAGCCCTGTCTCGGGTACGGTCTCTCGCCGGATTAAAAATATTAGGAATGTGTGCCAATGCTTTGCAGGTAGATCCAAAGATTGTTCATCGTGATCTACAATTCAAATCAGAATCAGAAGCAGCTGAAGACACTTTTAGTAGTATGGAGGAAGATGAATTGTCCCTACTCCACGAACAATTCGTCACTGCTCTTGGTGGCAAGGTGCCAAAGCCAGGTGAGATAATGAAGACAAAGACCACCTACGAACGAGTTCAAAAAGAAAGCACTTATGCCTTGACTAAACAATTTGTTTTGGTCGGGAAAACCGTGACTGAGATTGTACGTGAACGTGGGATGGCACTATCAACTATTATTGGACATATTGAAAAATTAGTTGAAGATAAACAACTCACAGCTTCAGATATCAAAAAACTTATTTCAGATTCCGGATACAAAATAGAGGACATTAATGAAATAAACAAGGCTATTGAAATTTACGGTGTGGAAAAACTCAAACCACTCTTTGAGGCGACTGGCGAGAAATATGATTATGAATTAATCCGACTGACTCGGGCACTCTATCAGCTTTAGTTTGATGTTGAAAAAGCGGTGGGCGGAGCAAAGCTCCGCCCACCGCTTTTTTAATTACACCTATTTAATTATGCTAGACTGACATCATAAATCCCAAGCCATTTTGAGGAAGGATAATCCTCCCTCAAAATGGCATTGATTAAACGTTAATGTCAACATGAATTCCCCAGCATTTACTCAACTAACATTTTTGTGTGGCATCAATAACTAAACTGAGTATGTTTCATTTAAGATTATTGCGCAGAATAAAAAAACGAACTCCTAATGTGCCTTACCTTGATAATAAAGAAACTGCCCGAGCATTGATACATGAAAGATTGGAACATTTTAATAAGCACTACAATTTTAGTTATAATCGGGTAGCCATTCGTGACCAGAGACGCTGTTGGGGAAGTTGTTCCTCAAAAGGGAATTTGAATTTTAGTTACAAACTCCTATTTTTGCCGGCCTGTTTGCGCGACTATGTAATTCTGCATGAATTGTGTCACCTGCGCGAATTAAATCACTCGGCTTGTTTTTGGGAGATAATGGCAGAAGTTATGCCAGACTATAAATCCCGGGCAATACAATTACGGCATTTAGAGAAAACTACAGGAACAGCGGTCTCTAATTTGAAACAAATACAAATAAATCACTCCTGTGATATTTGTTTTTAAGACTGGTTACAAATAACGGTGGCTACGACTTCGTCATAGTCACCGTTGTTTGTTATACTATCAATCATGAAAATCATTACCTTCACCTGGCTTGCCTTAGGCGTATTTTTATTATCAATTCAACTAAATACCGTTTTTGCCCAAAGTAGCGGGGGAGTTAGTGAGGTTACTCAGCAGAATATCGATGCACAATCAGTCGAGGTATTTATGTTTGGCCGTGATGATTGTGGTTTTTGTAAAGCAGAGAAAGAGTATTTAGAGAAAGAAGGTATTTCATTTGTTTATCTCAATGTCACCGAAGATGATAAAGCAGCGGAATTATTTTCAGCTATTACCCAAAAGCATGAATTGTCTAAAGTAACACCAATCACCATTATTGGTGAACGAGTAATTATTGGTTTTAATGGTTCTTTAACTACCGGTAAACAGATTAAAGATGCTATTGTATCTGCTTCTACTGGGGATATTTTTACTATTGAAGACCATCTCGCTTTAGCACCTAAACAATCACTCAGCACTGATGGCACCTGCTCTGATATTGAATGCGATATAGCGTCTGGTTCTGGCTTTGTTTTTGATTTGCCATTTTTAGGGGTAGTTGATTTGCGGGCTTTTTCACTTGTTTCTCTGTCTATAATTCTCGGCTTGGTTGACGGAATTAATCCCTGCGCCATGTGGGTTTTGATTACATTTTTAGCCATCCTCTCACAGGCCGGCAGTCGTAAAAAGATGATTTTCCTAGCCGGTGTTTTTATTACCGCTGAAGCAATAATGTATAATCTGATTCTAAATGTTTGGTACAAGACATGGGACTTTGTGGCTCTTGATCAAATTGTTATCCCCTTGGTTGGTTTCTTGGCCTTGGGTGGAGGTGCATTTTTCTTGTATCGTTGGCACAAAAACCGCGGCTTGGCTCTTGTTTGTGATATTACTAGCATTGACTCGCAAACAAAAACTATCAACCGTTTTCAGAAGTTAGTAAATGAGCCGATTACTATTATGTCTATCGTGGCCATTTTAGTGATTGCTTTTTCAGTTAATGTCATCGAATT
The DNA here is from genome assembly GCA_001783565.1 of Candidatus Kaiserbacteria bacterium RIFOXYD1_FULL_42_15. Taxonomy (GTDB): domain Bacteria; phylum Patescibacteriota; class Minisyncoccia; order Phycocordibacterales; family UBA918; genus OLB19. The sequence goes on from MFMT01000037.1 coordinate 3,427, forward strand.
TGCCTGTTCTATCGGCATCCCACAGGCGTACACTAAAATTCTTGAGTTAAACATGCTAACTTTTATTGAGCGTCAATGGTATATCTTAATTTATACTATTTCTTATATGATTGATGACTTTGTGGTATTTGCTCTAGCCATTTGGGGATATTCTAAGCTTCATGCCCATGGTCAGAAATATGCCCAATATTCGCTACTGGCGGGTGGCTTACTGATGCTTTTGCTAGGTGCCTTACTGGTCCTCAATCCTAGTGCTTTAGTCATTTAATTTATTTATGGATTTGCTATTAATTGTTCAGTGGATGGTAATTCTAGCCATTTCTATATTTGTATTGGTCAAGGGAGCTAAAGTGTTTGTTGGTGGGGCAAGTCAGATTGGTTCATATTTTGGAATGAATCAATTTTTTATTGGGGTTTTAATAGTGGGTATGGGTACATCTTTACCAGAATTAGCTTCATCTCTAATTGGAGTTTTTTCGGGAATTAATGAGATAGTGGTGGCTAATGCAGTTGGTTCTAACATTGCAGATATATTACTAATTATTGGTGCCCTGGCTTTCTGGGGCGGTAAAATTCTTATCAGTCGAGAGTTAATTAAAACCGAATTACCAATTTTCTTTATTGCCACTATTTACTTTGCGGCGACATTGATTGATGGTGAAGTAGACAGATTAGAATCTTTGTTATTACTCAGCACCTTTTTTGTATATGTTTGGTACTTACTGGTAAAGTCTTCTGAGACAAAGATGGAGGTGGCGCTTAAAAAAAGAACCGAAAGAAAATTACCGCTGAAAGTGGTTTTTTTGACCATATTTAGTCTGGCTGTTATTTTGATTGGGGCATCTTTTGCTATTAATATGGTGGTTAATATTGCCACGGCTCTAACGGTGCCAATTGGTTTAATATCTATTACAGCAATTGCTATTGGTACTTCCTTGCCAGAACTATTTATTTCCATCCAAGCAATCAGAAGCAAAAAAACTGAGCTGGCTATTGGTAATATTTTTGGAGCTAATACTTTTAATATGTTAGTGGGAGTAGGTTTGCCGGGTTTGTTTATACCACTAATGGCCGGTGAGGTGGTAATGAAATTAGGACTAGGAATTATGTTGGCCTCGTCAGCCATTTTATTTGTGAGTAGTATATCTGGAGAAATAAGGCGCTGGGAAGGATTGATGATGCTTATTTTGTTTATCTTCTTTTTGATTAAATTAACGTCCTTTCTCTAAACAATAAAATAACTTTTAACATGGATGAGATTTTACTAATTGATAAACCCATTGGCATCACTTCATTTGATGTTATTAGGCAGTTACGACGACGGATTGGTATCCAGAAAATTGGCCACGCCGGTACACTTGATCCACTCGCTTCCGGGCTGATGATTTTGGGTGTGGGACCGGGGACGAAACGGCTGACGGAATTTATTAAACTGGACAAAGAATATATTGCTGAAGTTTTAATTGGTGAATCGCGAATTACCGGTGATATGGAAGGAGAAGTAGTACAAGCAGTCACTGAAGTTTACTTGACTCCGCAGACAATTTTAGAAACAGTATCATCTATGGTCGGCACGCTGACGCTACCAGTGTCGGCCTATAGCGCTATTAAGAAAGCTGGTGTCCCGATGTACAAGCGAGCTAGAGAAGCCGCCAGGAATGGGGAAGTGGTGACATGCGTACCAGTGCGTGAAATGGCGGTCTATGAAGCTGAGCTTTTAGATACAAAAAATACTATCATTAATGATAGTGAAAGAGTGGTGGTAAGGATACGATTTTTTGTCGGTAGTGGTACTTACATTCGTTCGCTGGGCGAGGAATTAGGTAGACGGCTTGGCTACCCAGCCACCTTACAGAACCTACGCCGCACAAAAGTGGGTGAGTTTGATATTAAAGACGCCAAAAAGATTGAAGATTTCTGATTTAAGAAAAACGAAAATACTTAATCCAAAACACCAGCACAATATCGCGATTAATCGCGATATTAATATGTAAATACATAAATTATTTTTACAAAAAATCAATAAATTCTTAACTTATTTCACAATATATTAGATATTAGCGCCAGCCCTAACCACCGCCTTCAGGCGGTGACTGAACACAAGGTTCCACCGGTGTA
>MFMT01000038.1:0-2849 GCA_001783565.1 Candidatus Kaiserbacteria bacterium RIFOXYD1_FULL_42_15
ACAAAGGTAGTCTTACCAGCCCCCGAAGGGCCGACCAAACCAACTCGTTGACCAGCTTTTATAGTTAAATCAAAATCCCTGAAGACAGTATTTTCTTGAAACTTGAAAGTAACATTATTCCAAACAATTGTTCCCTCCGTAACAGAAAGTGTTTTAGCATTCTCAATATCCACAATCTCAAATGGCAAAAGAAGTTCGGCAAATCCTTCTTTAATTTCGCCAAATGTTCTAGCAGTACTATTAAATGCCCGACCAATGAAGATCAGAGTGCCCGATATTTGAGAGATCAAGGCCGCTACCAAGACGAATTCACCAGTAGTAATTTCAGCCGCACTCCAACGCCCCACCAATACATAGAACATTGCAAAACTAAAAAGGAATATAATTACTCCATTCACAAAAAGCATAAATTCCGTTCGTCGCCATGAAGACACTCCTGCACTACGCAGATTCATCGTCAATTCTGCAATATGTTTTTGTTCATCTGGAGTCCGCGAGTATTGTCTAGTGGCCGAAATATTTGAAATAATATCAATCATACTGGCATGGAGTTTTGATCCTGCTTCAGCTTGCAAATATGACAACTTTTGCTTTTTTGGTGCCAGTTTTTTATTTGCAATGATCAAACAAACAGCTAGGGCGACAAAAATTACCGCCGATAGCACGTCCACCATAATAATAAAAACCAACGTCACCAAAAAGGAAACTAAGGAGTTGATATAAGTCCACAAAATCTCCGGAATAAGATCATCTACCCCTTCAACAATATTCCTAATTTTACTGTGTATAGACCCAGCAAAACGATTACTAAAATAGTTGTGACTGTGCTTCAGCGTGTGCTGAAATAAATAATCATAACCTTCTTTACGCGTCCGGTTTGCCCACTGCATACCCGTTAGTCCACTTAGACGAAACGATAGACCGATAATTAACATTGAAACCGGAAATAGCAGTCCCCACAGCATAGCTCTTGAAGTGTCACCCGCCTCTACCGCATCGATAATAAGCTTAAATAAATAACTGACCGACTGTTCTAGTGTGGCGGCAACAATAACCACTAACATCGCAGAAATGGCCCACCACTTATGAGGTTTTGTAACAAATTTAATATACTGAAATGCCGTTGAAAACGGCAAATCATTCGCTTTTGATATTTCTTGTGGTTGTTTTTTCATATTAAAAATTGCATGGCTTAAATATCCAGCAAAAGAGCATTGTTCTTAATATAGACGTAATTAAAGCCAAAACCTTTCTTTGGTGTGTTTATGTTGCTAATTTAGCATTAAATTTCCACACCACATAGATATATTGAAGAAACTTTTATATACTATTGATTATGGAAAAAGGATTGGAATCTAATAAATTTAACCCTAGTGATTATGAAGACTCACCTTTTTATATTTTACTAAAAAAGTTACCAACAGAAATTGCAAAGAAGGCAATGGTTTATGCTGAAAATAACAATTTAAATGATGATGAAATTACTTCTTACTTAAAGGAAATTGTGTCTTCTCGCAAAGAAGCAATGACATCGTCTGAAATTAGTGACCCAAATATAAAAGAAGTGTTTAAGGGGGATGAAGCTGAGTTATTCAAATCACTAGAAACCACTGTTTTTTATAATCTAGACAATTACCTCGGTACTGGTATGACGGCCAAGGTTAAACTGTATCAGACAAAAAAAGAACTGGGTGACACAGAAACTGAAATTAAAATGGCTATAAAGTACGTTATGACTCCAACAGCTAAAACCATTTCTGCCGAGCAAGAACACAACGTTATAATGGAAGTTGAACGTATTCGCATGGTCGAAAAGGCAGAAAGCTCATTCCCGAATCGCTCTAGGTATATACGCGTACCTCACCCTTTTTTGTACCACAGAACTGAGGACTTACAGCTTTATGGTATGGAATGTATCGACGGTATGACACTCGAACAAACAAACCAAGAAGGTATGTTTTATAATGAAATGAAAGAGTCACTCAAAAACTCACCCCTAGCAAAGGTATCATTAGAGGAACTTGACGGTTACATAAAACGTTTTTTTGACACAATGCATGAATTTTGTCTTCATGGTGATATTAAGCCCAAGAATATTATGGTTAGCCGAGACGGCGTGATTTACATAATAGATTTTGGGCAATCAGTAATGAGTAATAACATACCAGCGGGTTCAGAAGAAGCTTTTGAAAACCTAAAATTAGACGAGATTAAGGGCGTACAATCTGCAGTAAAAACAATGATTAGAAAAATATTTGAAAATTAGTTTTCTAGATATCAAAACCAAAAAATAGATCAACAAAACTATTGCGTCACCATGCTTTTGTCGTTAATGAGAATGAGAAGACTAAACCATCTATCAGACAGGCGTCATTGTTAATAACGTGAAGAAATAAATAAGTTCTGTAACTTCCGTTGTCATATATTTATAATATTGTATACTCTCAACGCAAGCGAGATTAGCTCAGCTGGTAGAGCGTCCGCATGACATGCGGAAGGTCACAGGTTCAAGCCCTGTATCTCGCACAAATGGAACCTCTAAAAAACATTGTTGTTATCTACCATGCCGACTGCCCGGACGGCTTTGGGGCGGCTTATGCGGCTTGGAAGAAGTTTGGCGACACTGCTAGCTATATTCCCCGCCCGATGCCGGCTCCACTGCCAGAAGGTCTCATAAATAAAACTCTTTACATCATCGACTACAGTTACGACAAAGCCACACTCGAACGACTTACGGCGGCCAATACCTCTGTCATGGTAATCGACCATCACCAAACAGCCAAAGACGCAGTCACCTCCTTTCCACAAAATATTTTTGATATCAATCACTCGGGGGCTGTACTGGCTTG
>MFMT01000038.1:2885-5307 GCA_001783565.1 Candidatus Kaiserbacteria bacterium RIFOXYD1_FULL_42_15
AATTTGGGGTTTCTCTCCACCAAGAACCACGTACTTTTGAGCGTTGGGACGAGCTGACTTTCGAGCTACAAGAAGAAGATAGACTAATCAAATTCATTGCGCGCGGGTCACTCCTAGCTAAATTTGAAGACAAACTTATTGCAGACTTACTTAAGAACCGCGAACGAGTTATTTTTGAAGGACATGAGGTCTGGGCTATTAACGAAGGTTTCTATCGTTCGGTCTTGGGTAATCAACTAGCGGAACTAAATGAAGCTGAGGGTGGAATTGCGCTTGGAATTGTTTATTATCGTAAAGACAGGATGGTTCGGGCTTCACTGCGAAGTAGCGGTGATGTCGATGTCGCCACCATGGCCGAAAAATACGGCGGAGGAGGCCACAAAAACGCCGCTAGTATAAAGGTAAAATCCTTTAGAGATTTGCCCTTTGAGTTTTTGGAGTAAGGTTATCCAGACAGTCAGTTTGGTCAAACTTTTGCACCAAAAATCTCGTGTTATACTTTCAGTATATGGAAAAAATAGTAAATCAATCAGCGGTAGAAAACATAGCTCAATTTGAAGGAGTTACAATAGAGCTTGGGGATGGAGAAGATACTACCCCTGAGCAACCAACCATGTCTCGAAGAGGGTTTTTGTCTGGAATAATTGCTGCTGGTGTAGTCTCAATCACACCAGGAAGCGTAGAAGCCCAAAGCTATCAGGAACAACTTAATCGAGCTACTCGTAGAGCACTGGAAGATGATTTTGGTCTACCGGCAGATATGATAGAACCAATGATGGAAAGACTTCAAGAAGCTGTCCGACTAAGTAGAGGACAGGAAATGATTTTTTCTCGCGTACCTGCTGGTGCAGTCATGAATTTTCGAGTAGCTTTAGAGATTGATGGTTCACGACGGTATAACGGGCAAACATTAGAAGAACTTCTTGTAGCTCCAATCAGATACGGAATTAACTAAATTTATAATTTAAAATATAACTCTGGAAATCAGCGTCCGTTTTGGTCGTTCTTTGTTGTTTTATATTGATTGTGTATAGTAGTACCACTATGCGAATTTTAGCTATCGAAACCTCCTGCGACGAGACGGCGGTGAGTATTATTGAGGCGGTGGGAGAATTCCCCACCGCCACCTACCAGATATTAGGCAATGCTTTATTTTCCCAAGTTGATATTCACAAAGAATTTGGTGGGGTTTTTCCTATGGTGACCAAGCGCGAACATGCCAAAACCCTTGTTCCGATGTTGGAGCAAGCTCTTACCGAAGCTGAGTTATTGGAGAATACACCAACCGTGCTCAATGATACTCAAACTGAAATGATTATTTCTCGACTTGAACGTGAAGATGGGTTAGCTGGCACATTGCTAGAATTTCTCAAATCACACGAACTACCAGAGATTGACCTCATTACTGTCACTTCCGGCCCAGGACTTGAGCCGGCGCTGTGGGTCGGCATTAGTTTTGCTAAAGCGCTGGCGGTTGTTCTTGATTGTCCAGTTGTACCAGTTAATCATATGGAGGGGCATATTTTGGCTGCACTATATAATGTAGTTGATGATGATGCCCTAGCACCAATTGCTTTTCCAGCTATTGCTCTCCTAATTTCTGGTGGACACACCGAACTAATCTTAATGAAAGATTGGGCACAGTATGAAAAAATCGGTGCCACTCGTGATGATGCGGTCGGTGAAGCATTTGATAAGGTAGCTAGACTGATGGGTCTGTTGTATCCGGGTGGGCCGGAGATTGGACGCCGGGCTGACCTTGCTCGCACGGCGTCGCTCCCGCCATACAAAGATAAACTCCCCCGACCGATGATTGGTTCTGATGATTATGACTTCTCTTTTTCTGGCCTCAAGACTGCCGTCAGATATGCCATCGATGGCAAAGAAATGACCGAGGAAGAAAAAAATGCCATGTCACGTGATTTTGAGGATGCTGTCACTGAAGTCCTGATTAAGAAAACTACTCGGGCTATTGATAATTTTGGTGCCCAAACATTAATTATTGGTGGTGGTGTTAGTGCTAATAATTTTATCCGGCGTTCGTTTGAAACCGAGCTTCTCGCTAGTCACCCAGATGTAGAAATCTACCTTCCCCACCGAAACTTATCAACCGACAACAGCATCATGATTGCTCTCGCCGGTCACGCCCAAGTTGCCGGTGGTCGCACCGGAGGCGCCTTGGCACTCATGCGCGCTGATGGCAATCGGTCGTTGTAATTACAATATTTGAAACCTCTACTAATTAAATCACTTTTGAGATTAGGTTAATCTTTTTAAATACCTTGGATTGCCACGTCATTCAGCTATCGCTCCACTCCTTGCAAAGACGATGGTGGTGTGGATTGCCACGTCACTCGCCTGCGGGCTCCCTCCTCGCAAAGACGAAGTTCGTCCGCCTCGTGTCTGTTCACCACCATCCGTC
>MFMT01000038.1:5321-10744 GCA_001783565.1 Candidatus Kaiserbacteria bacterium RIFOXYD1_FULL_42_15
CGTTAATACAATCCTTAATATCCTAGGTGCCTAATTTTAATTCTTTATCTCCCCAATTTTTCATGATACTATCACCATTATATGAACGAGCAAAAAACAACCATTCCTGAAGTATTTCTAAGCCCTTATAATCCGGCCGAACACGAGGAAAAGCTATACAAAATGTGGGAAGAATCTGGGTTTTTTAATCCGGATGTCTGTATTGAAAAAGGTGTTACTACCCCTGATGCAGAAATTTTTTCGATTGTCATGCCTCCGCCCAATGCCAATGCCTCACTGCATGCCGGCCATGCCTTGTTTGTCACTATTGAAGACATTATGATTCGTTACGCTCGAATGCAAGGAAAGCGCACGGTCTGGTTCCCGGGCTCCGACCATGCTGGTTTTGAAACACAGGCCGTCTACGAAAGACATCTCCAAAAAGAAGGTCGTTCTCGTTTTGATATGACAGGCGAGGAACTGCGGTCAGAAATCTGGGACTTTGTGCAAACCAATAAAGCCATCATGGAAAATCAGGTGCGTTCTCTCGGTGCTTCCTGCGATTGGACTCGTGAACTCTTTACCCTCGATGAACGAGTGATAAAAATTGTCCACAATACTTTCAAAAAATTGGAAGAAGATGAACTTCTCTACCGTGGTGCCAGAATTGTAAATTGGTGCCCCAAACATCAAACTTCTTTTTCTAATCTTGAAGTGGAGCATGAAGATAGAAATGATAAATTCTATTATTTTCAATACGGACCATTCGTTATTGGTACCGCCAGACCAGAAACCAAATTTGGTGACAAATATGTCGTCATGCACCCTAATGATGAGCGCTACAAAGAATACAAACATGGGCAACAAATAGACCTTGAATGGATCAATGGGCCGATTACCGCCACTGTTATCAAAGATGAGGCCGGCGACCCTGAAATAGGCACTGGTGTAATGACAATCACCCCTTGGCATTCTGGCGTGGACTTCGCCATTGCTAAAAGGCATGACCTAGACTTCGAGCAAATCATCGACTGGCGAGGAAAACTGCTCCCGATCGCTGGAGAATTCGCTGGTCAAGATATCAAAACCGCTCGCGAACAAATTGTGGCCAAACTTAAGGAGAAAGGATTGTTAGTGAAAATTGATGAAAACTATCAACACTCAGTGCCGTGCTGTTATAGGTGTGGTCGCGAAATAGAACCCCAAATTAAAGACCAATGGTTTGTCAGTATGAAGCCGTTGGCTGAAAAAGCATTGCATGCCCTAGACGATAAGCGCTTTGCCTTTATGACCGACCGCGACGAGCGAGTTTTTCGTCATTGGTTAGAAAACATCGAAGACTGGCCAATCGCTCGACAGATAGCCTGGGGCATTCCAATTCCCGCCAAGATTTGTACTCAATGTGAACATGGCATGGTTGATTTAGATGACTCTATTAAAACTTGTACCAAATGTGGTGGAGATGTTATTCAAGACCCTGACACCTTCGACACATGGTTTAGTAGTGGACAATGGCCACTGGCCACCACCAGCTATCCAAATGGTGACGACTTCAAAACCTACTACCCTACTTCCGTCATGGAAACCGGAAAAGACATCATCTTCTTCTGGGTAGCTAGAATGATTATGCTTGGTCTCTATCGTACTGGTGAGATGCCGTTCAAGACAATTTATTTGCACGGTATGGTGCGCGACAAAAAGGGCCTCAAGATGAGCAAGAGTAAGGGTAACGTGATAGCACCGAGTGAAATTCAAGAAAAATACGGCACTGACGCGTTACGAATGGGCCTAATAGTAAACAACGTACCGGGTGCTGACATGAACCTTGATTCAGACAAGGTAAATGCCTATAAGAAATTTGCTAACAAAATTTGGAACATCGCCCGCTTTACTTTAGATTCAATTACTGACATGTCCAGTGACGCGGTACTAAATACCTCAGACAATGAAAATATTGAAAATAATCTCAGGGTACAGATTGTAGCTATTACCAAAGATATGGATTCCAATCGCTTTGACTTGGCAGCGGAGAAAGCCTATCACTTTGTTTGGGACTATTTTGCCAGCACCTTAATCGAAGAATCAAAAACACTTCTAGCGTCAACTGACAGCAACATCAAACAATCCCGGCAACGCCTTTTGTCTGAATATCTTATTTCTGCTCTCAAAATCCTTCACCCATTTATGCCATTTATCACCGAAGCTATCTGGCAGGAAATACCAAAGGAGATGAAAGATGCCGACATATTAATGGTAGCGAAGTGGCCTAAATAACAATAATTCGGATTACTTCATCATCGTAGTGTCTGTCTTTGCGAGCGCCTTTAGCTGCGAGCGAAGCGCGACAGGCGGCAATCCACGTTTGTCATGGATTGCCACGTCATCCCCTACAGGGACTGTCCACTAGTTGGCTAATTTGTTTCCTGCCACGCTTCGCTCGCAGCTAAAGGCGGGTACAAACCAGCTCAACTAGTCTTGCAAAGTGACATTGAGTCACTTTTTCACGCTTGCCGGCTCCTTTCTCGCGAAGACGGTGACCACTGTTCTTTGTCCACCACCATCCGTCATTGCGAGCGAAGCGCGGCAATCCACGTCGTTTTGTCACATGGATCGCCGCGCTGTGGCTCGCGAAGACGCCGAACATCGTCAATGTCTTCCTTACGAGTCACAACAAAGTAATAAACTTCGTTTGCTAATTCCGTTTCTCTATTTTCCACCTTCCAGTCGCAATCGAAAACAAAGTCCCGTGATGTTCTGCTACAATAGTCACAGTGACAGCCACTCATTTTGCAATCGCTTTTGTTAGTAGCTTGGTACCCGCCATTTTTTGGTTATGGTTTTGGTTGCGTGAAGATAAAAAGAATCCTGAACCAATTCTACTAATTATCATTACATTTATTGCTGGTATGGCCATAGTACCCTTGGCTCTCCCCCTCCAAAAAATGGCAATCGATATTTATGCCGGGGATAATCTTGTTTATGTTTGGGTTATTATTGAAGAGGTTCTAAAGTATGCGATGGCTTTAGCAGTAATATTTTGGAATCGAGCTGTTGATGAACCAATAGACATGGTTATTTATATGATTGCTATCGCCTTAGGTTTTGCAGCTTTGGAAAATACTTTGTTCATACTAAATCCGCTGGCTGTTGGCGACTACATTAATACTGCCTTGACCGGTTCGTTTCGTTTTTTAGGTTCTTCCCTACTCCATGTTTTGGCCTCTGGTACTGTCGGAGTTTTCTTGGCTCTTTCATATTATAAAAGCAATGTCATGAAATTGGCTTTTGGAATGATTGGGTTATGCATTGCTATTATGTTGCATGCTCTCTTTAATTTTTTTATAATGGAGGCAAGTGGAGAAACCATTCTTGCAGTGTTTCTCTTCGTTTGGATTGGCATCATTATCTTATTTCTTTTATTTGAAAAAATAAAGCAAGCTGAACTAGCACATCGCGTATAATATTTTTTATGAAAAAACCATCATTTTTAGAAAGACTAACCGGATCTGTTGCAACCGATGAATACGACCGGGTATTGGACAGTAAGCATGAATTTGGGGCTGACGATGAGCAAGATGGCCAATATGCCGAAGAGGATGAGAATTGGGATAATGATCCACAAGATGATCATAAACCCAAAGAAGGTGAGTTACCGGTAGATATGTACCAAACCAACGATACTATTGTAATCCGCGCCTTAGTAGCTGGAGTTAGCCCAACTGACCTCGATATTTCCATCACCCGTGACATGGTCACTATTCGCGGTCTGCGTGAAGAATTTCAAGAATCGGCCGATGATAATTACTACCATCGCGAATTATTTTGGGGTAGCTTTTCACGTACTCTCCTTTTACCTGAAGAAGTCATAATTGATGAAGCTGATGCCCAAGAAAAACACGGCCTGCTGGAAATTCGCCTACCGAAACTAGACAAGAATCGCAGCACTCAATTGAAGGTTAAGTCGCAGGTGAATATTAATAAGTAGATGAACTTCCGAAATAAAATCGCCCCATAGAAATGGGGCTGATTTTTGTTGCTGTGCTTGGGGGCGGGCTCGAACCTGACGGTCAGTAAGCTATTTTATTTCGCTTTCAGCTCATAAACTAGCAACTGCCGCGGGTCACGCCTCACTCGCCTACGGCATCGCTCCGGCGGTTCGAGCCCGACGAAAGACGCGCAGGCGTCTTTCTCCCCCAAGCACGCCAAAAGCCGCTTACGCGGCTTTTAGTGTGCTTGGGGGCGGGCTCGAACCGCCGACCCCTTCCTCTTCAGGGAAATGCTCTACCAACTGAGCTACCCAAGCAAATTTACACTTTCAATAGTGTAGTCAGCATTGTACCTGTTTTCGAAGTATTTTCAACCCAATTGAATTACTGACTCCTTAGTAAATCTAGTATTTGTTTGGCATTATTGGCTGTGTCAGTAAGAGTAGATGAATTGTTGGAATCCCCACCTTGAGTCCCAACCCCCAGCATAGTCGACAGTGAATTCATAAAGAATGAGTAAAACAAAAGTGGTAGACCAAAAATGACCAAATATAATACCACCTTAAACCAAAATCCGGTTCGGGCCCGTTTATCTATCTTTTTTAATAGTTGATTATTCTCCGTTAAAAGTCGGTTGTTTTCCCTTGTGAGTTCGAACTCATCTATTGGCTCGTTTGTTGTTGTTTCCATAATCTTTACCAGTATATCAGATACCTGCCCTCAGAACGCCAAATATGCTATCCTAGACACATCCGTCTGCCCTTGTATGAAAATCATACAAGTCCTGCGTTCGGAATAAAAGTGAAAGTTAACTTTCTCTTTTTTCCTCACTTGCCCCTGTAGTTCAATGGATAGAACGATTCCGTCCTAAGGAGGAGATCCTGGTTCGATTCCGGGTAGGGGCACACAAGCACAAACATAAAAACCCTCCTTTTTAAAAAAGAGGGTTTTTATGTTTAGAATGCAACCTTCATTGCTTTTGTAACTATATACCGATTAAGAATGTATTTTTAGCTACATCCTCAACAATTCCTTGACCTTCTCTTCGTCAAAGCCGACGATGATGTCGTCGTCAATCTTGATGACTGGGACACCCATTTGTCCGGTCATTTCTACCATCTCTTGGCGCTTTTCAAGATCAGTGGCTACGTCGTTGTCAGTAAAAACAACATTGTTCTCGGTAAAAAACTCTTTGGCCAGGTGACAGAAATGGCAAGTCGGGGTACTGTAAATGGTAACTGTTTTACTCATATAAATAAATTTACGTTAATTTAATACCATATTAGTATACCGAATTATTACCAATTACCAAAATTTATATAAGTATGATAGTCGGACTTCAGTACCATGGTAGTTACTACGTTAGTCGGACTTTAGATTAGCGCCAGCCCTAACCACCGCCTTCAGGCGGTGACTGAACACAAGGTTCCACCGGTGTATTAAAATAATCATAGCTCC
>MFMT01000039.1 GCA_001783565.1 Candidatus Kaiserbacteria bacterium RIFOXYD1_FULL_42_15
TAGTATTATTCACTAATAAGTATGCCTTCTAGGCTGGAGTCATACCACCGCCTCTGGCGGTGGTAGTTGATTCCATAGAAAAATTATACCCCTAAAATAAAAACAACCTACCTGCAGAGTGGTAAGTTATCTTTATCGCAACACTAAACATTGGACTTCTTTCAAAAGTAGATGCAGGTGTGCCTGCCTGCGCAGGCAGGCTGGTTGGAGGGATTTTACCAACAGAGCCGTATATAGATATACGGTGACCGAGGTAAAATCCTGAAACCAGTACAGTGCGCTACTTTTGAAAGAAGTTTATTAATAAATTATCCTTCGCAACTAAGGCAAACTGATCCGCCGACATGGATTCTGGGTCGCATCGCTGTGGCGCCAGCTTCTACTTCTGGTAAATCGAAATCAAAATCATCAAATGTTTCTTTTCCCATACAAATACAGTTTAGCATGGGTAAAAAGTCAGCTGACTTAAGTTATGCACGTCATTTTAAAAAACGGCACATTCGAACACTGTTTTTTTATTTATTCAAGAGTAGTGATGAATATTTTATAAATAAAGGTCACAAAAGGATCGACATCTGGACCATAGACAATAGCAGCTCCTAATCCGCCAGTGATGGTAATAGTTATCAATCCTAGAATTGCCAAGAGAGGAGAGAATCTAAGGATAAACCGTGTCAGTTTTTGGATTAGTCCGATTTTGGTAATAAAATTGAGAAAATTGTTCCGTCGGCACCACTCAATAAGATAAGTACCAGCCAGGATTGAGAAGACGCCAACGGTCGCTCCAGCATACATGCTATGGATTTCTACCAAGGGTATTTTAGTTGGGTCGGTAACCTGTATTAATTCTTCAGCTATTTCACCAGTAGAGAAGGTTAAATAAGCGGAGATTGTTCCCAAGATGACTAATATGGTTTTGATTTCAAAATAAGCTGGGCGTTTAACAATAAAACTAAAGCGTAAAATTTCAAAGGCGGTGTAAAGGACTAAGATTCCAATCGGAAAATGTACGAGTAGTGGGTGAATGTTCATATACAAAATAACTATTTCTTCTAATACAGTATAAGTATAGCTTGAAAGTATGATGTTATTAGTGGTAAGATCAACAATCTGGGTACATTGGTGAAAGTATTTGTTCTTATAGATTTTTGAAACAGCATTGAGAAAGTGCCTAGCTGGAGGCGGTTCGAATCTGACTTACGGCATAAGAAAGTGCTAAATATGTTTAGACATTACAGTGAGCTATTGCTATTTGATAAATATCGTCGTACTCTTTTAAAAGATAGAAATAAGAATAAAGGAGACCGCTGTGGCCAAAATGCAAGTTATAGCAATTTCGGAATCGGATGATCATCATGTACATAAGGTGATGAACCGAATGAAGGAACGTTCTGTGACAGGACTATTCATTCAAACTGACCAGATCTTCAAATCAAAAACGACATGGTTAGTTTCTCCAAGGAGAGCGACTATACATCCCGTCATGTGGGACCCTTCTACAACAGTCGTCTGGAATAGGTCTCGTACGCTAACCCCAGCTTACATGACTGAGCCGGTTAACTCTTTTATACAGCAGGAGACTGATGGATACTTATCGGCCGTCCTAAACCAGTACCGAACAGCTAAATGGGTGAGTAAACGGGATAGTCTCATGTTTGCTCGCTCAAAGATTGACCAGCTTGTCCAGGCTCAAAAATTTGGACTGACTATACCAGATACCATTGTCACTACTTCAGAGGAAGATCTGAAGGACTTCTTCGAGCAGCACAACGGTCAAATCATCACAAAGCCAATCCAAACACAAGTAGTCTGGACGAGTGGTGACAGTCTTGTTTTTGGTACTCGCTGGTTAACAGTGAACGAGCTCGGCTCGACATGCTCACACTCACATACGGCTTGCCTCGCTCAGGCAGCTGTTGATATTGATGCTGAAGTACGAGTCGTGACGTTTGGTAGGGAATGTCACGCTTTCAAAATGACACCTTCGCAAAAAGTCGAAGACCTCAAGCAGCTCGAACTAAGCGATATCCATCATGAGGTTTTTGAGTTGGGTACAATACTAAAGAAGCAGATAGGCAAATTGATGGACTACTATGACCTGGAATTTTCCGCCTGCGACTTTATACTCAAACCTGACGGGGAATTGGTGTTTTTAGAGTTGAATCCCAATGGACAATGGCTCTGGTTAGAGTACAAGACAGGATTTGATCTGACGGACCGCTTCATAGACTTTTTGAACACGTAAAATCACCCCCCGCCTACCGAAAGGCGGGGGGATAATATATACTTTAAACACATGAAAACTCTGTCATTAAGTGATGAAAATACATTTGTAGAAATCTTCAAATCCAATGATCTTGTTATTGTGGGTGAAATGCACGGTGTGCTAGAAAATGCTCAAGTAATCCAAAATTTGCTAGAAATCGCCTTAAAAACTGACCGCCAGATAGCCGTAGCATTTGAATGGCTTTTGACGAAATCGGACGAAGAAAATTTACAGAGTTTTGTGATGGGGAAAAGTAGCAATATAACTATTTCAAAGTTTTTTACAGATTCGGATGGACGTGTAACAGCTAGTCACATAGAACTTTTAAAAAAAATCCGAGAATACAATCACATATTCAATAATCGCATCACGATTCACGCCTTTGACTCCGAACAAAATAATCGTGAAGAGACTATGGCAAAAAAAATAACGAACATAGCTTCTGAAGGTGAAAATTTGGTTATCCTCACGACCGGCTCTTTTCATGCCAAAAGGTTTGGGTTGGGCAGTACGTTCACGAGTATGGCGGATGTTTTAAGTAATAACCTGCGCACGGCTAATTTTTTTTTGAAATATATAAGCGGTACAGTGCAAGTTGAAGATGTGTTATACGATGTCAGAGAAAGCGAAATGCAAAATGACAATCAAGACGATTATTTTGATTACCAAATTGAGATTCCAAACGCTAACCCAGCAACAGAAAAATTGCTCTTGACAAAGCTACAAGAATTAACAACCTTAGAACGGTAGCTGACTGAGGCTACAATCGAGTAGAGGTGAAGAAAGATGAAAGAAGTTCTCCCGTTCCTCATGCAACGAGCGACGTTCGTTGATCCCCAGAAACCGCCGCAAAAGAGCGATGATGATTCCGGTCTGTCGCTGGGCCTGTTCCATTCGCGCTGTGGCCACCCGCGTGCTCGTGACGACTGATCAGGCCAAGCCGAAAACCCCGCACTTCCATGAAGTGCGGGGGATTTTTTTATTTCATACATATCTTCTTACCGTTACTACTGTCCTGAGTAATTACACTGGGAAAATGGGGTCACACAGAAATGGAGATAAGTCCCAATAAAAACCTAAAGTCCGTATTTAGTAAATTATAAACCAAAGAACCACCCTAGGCAAAAACACCAAAACAAAGAAAACCACGACGCAATGTAACCCTCGGCCAAGTTAGAAAGGGGAATTCGTCACCCGTCTCAATACGCAAACTTCACCCACCAAATCACCCACCCACACCACCACCTGTCCGTACGCGAGGAGCCGCGGGAATACCAGTATTAATTGTGGTATTCCTGTGGTTGGTTGTTGTGGAAAATAAGGAACGGGAGTGAGGATTTTATTGTATTGCTAAATAATTATGAGTGACGAATAGGAGCGGTCTAAATTATTGATTAGAAGCTTCCTATTTAAACGTCCAATTACACCGCTGACACTGGGATTATCATAATACAATTATAAACATGCTTGATGTCAATGTTGACAATACACTCCTTGAGCATACCCTTAGGAGTATCCATGAATTCACTCTGTATTAAAGTTGGTCCATAAAACACAGAGGGCGTATCCCGTACGGGGGCGCCTTTTGTATTTTATGACCAGAATAACAGAGTTGATATGGGGGTCCCGAAACAAGTCGCCATTCAAGCACCGTTTAGGCAAAGCAGATAGATTAGCACTAATCTGAGAAATAACGGACTTATCCCCATTTCTTCTCTATTTGTATTATATAACACTATTGTTTTGAAAAACAATTCTCGCTATACTAAAACTGTTGATATGAGCAATTCCGCAAAGAAACTAGGCGACAATATACGCAGAATCCGCGTTGCGAAAGATATGACGCAGGGCGATTTGTGTCGCAAGCTTGGGCTTGATCGCGCCTATATGAGCAATGTTGAAAGTGGCAAGAAAAACCCCACACTTTCAACCATTACGAATATTGCGAAAGCCCTTGATGTTTCTGTAGACGAATTGCTCAAATAATTATGCCAGAAATAGCTATAACAAAAGAAATATTGACATCCTTTGCGGGAACACTGCTCGCTCTTTTGTCGGCAGGATTTGTTTGGGTTTTAAAATCCGCTTATGAAAAGCATAGACTTGAAGTTCTTGCTTTGGCGAAATTTGAGAGAATATTTGCAAACAATCTTACGATCTTAAAAGATAACTTTGATTTCCTTGATAAATGGATTGGTTCTCTAAAAAACAATCGTCCATACAGCTTTCACTTTGAGAATTACTATATTAACGAAGAAGAAGCCTACAAAATAAGTAATTTGGGATTGATAAATCGATTACTCTCTGTAAATTATATGTTGCGAAGAAGCGGTCTTGATTTCGCGAATATTTATAAAAGTTATTGGGAAGTGATTTTCAAAATTGATTCTATACAGGATGAGGCACGGAAGGAGCTAAATCTCAAAACTTACCACGAGAATATTTTGGTAAATCTTGAACAGATGAAGCAAGGTTACGAAATAATTAAAAACAGTGTAGTTGATGTTGTTGCTTTCATTCGTGCCGTCAATAAAGTAAGGCGACATTCACTTTTTGGCTATATAAGGTTCTTATTTATCGATATTTTTCCGAGAGTCACTAAACAGTCCATAGAAAAAGAAACTGCTATTCTAAAGGAAAATATTGCTAGAAATGAAAAGATGCAAAATAACCATGTCTGAAA
>MFMT01000040.1:0-32406 GCA_001783565.1 Candidatus Kaiserbacteria bacterium RIFOXYD1_FULL_42_15
CTTAAAGTGGCGTGTGTTAAAATTAAAAAATCCACCAGAGTGGTGGTGCAAAATTATTAGGTGAGGTGTTCGGTTATTGGGGTTAATGTGGGAGCCCTCATCATTTATGATAATAGCACATTTAACGCAAAAAGTCAATAATTTAACTAAAATTGGTTGCAAAAGGCTAATATTCTTGTATACTGCGGAGGCTTCTAGGGAGGTTTGGTATGGACCCAGACTTACCCGCAAATGTTTAAATCAGACACTAATTACCAATACTTAAGGACTAATGGCTAACAGCTAATAACTAACCATGGCAAAGAAACTCGTAAAGAAAATCAAAGTGCAAGCAACGGGTGGTAAAGCTACTCCAGCTCCACCACTTGGCCCCGTCTTGGGACAGGCCGGTATCAATATCGGCGAATTCGTTAATCAATTCAACGAACAAACTCGTGAGCGCATGGGCGAAGTGGTACCAGTAGAGATCTCAGTTTTTGATGACCGAACTTTTACATTCTTCACCAAGACTTCTCCTGCTTCCCGTCTGATTCTAAAGAAAATAGGAAAGGATAAAGGTTCAGGGAAAAACCTCACTTCAAAAGCCGGAACTATTACCAAAGCCCAAATACGCGAAATCGCCGAAGAAAAAATGCCCAACCTCAATGCTTCATCAATTGAGACTGCCATGAAGAGTATCGAAGGCACCGCTAGGAGCATGGGCGTGGAAGTGATCTAATATCACTTCCACGAAGCTTTTGAGATATATTTAAAGCTTTGCTTTAGAATATATCCAAAAGGTATACAGCTTCTGTAAGAAGTGGAAGTGATCTAATATCACTTCCACGAAGCTTTTGAGATAGTTTTGACTGGAAGGAAAAAATATCCAAAAGGCTGAAATAACATGGGATGTTATTTCAGGAGGTTGCCAGCTACGTAGTAGCGACAACCTGTACTGAATTCGTAGAATTTACTGTTCCTGTAAGGAATGATTATTTTTGACTAGATATTTAAAGATAGTAAATAATAACAAAAGCGTGCCCTTGGGCGCGCTTTTGTTATTAATCCCTCTAGAATCACCATAAAAGGATAGATTTTTCATCATTAGGGCTATTTTTGTAAGAAAAGTCATTTTCATGCGTCAAAGGATTTAGAATAGTACAACGTGTCTGAATGGCACTAAAACAGAAGGGAAGGTTCATCCATGGAGAAAAAAGTAGTCGGTCTCGAAATACTGAAATTCAATTTTTTTGGTTTGAAATGGAACCAAGCTGATCACTTGGTTTTGATGGTTTTTGATTCCACATCTCACACCTTCGCTGTCTTTGGCCAAAGACAGCTAGATAGGGGAATGGAGGGTATCTGGTTTGGAAATCCAAAAGCCAGAGCCAAAAAAATCCTGAAGAATTTTTCGCCAAGCAAGGGACAAATTTTGTCTGTGGCGTATCAAGGATCAGTGGCCTTGAAATGCCAACGTCGCCACTATGTTTTGGTTGAGATGGATTATTGCTCTTTTTCACCACAAACTGGCTACAAAACTCTCAATCCTCGGGCGGATTTAGTGGCAGCTCTAGGAGAGATTAACGCGAAAAATATCGCCAAAATCTTGGCGAAAAAATTTCCTGACCTGTTTCAAATAGCTGCTTAAGACTCCTGCGACATGATGGTCGCCCTGACGACGCCTTTACTAATTAGGCGTCGTTTTTACATATTAAAGTTTTGACTTAATTTAAGTATATTTACCAACATGAACATTAATATTAAATTATTTTAATGCAGACAATAGAAACAAAAAAATTTATTTTTCATTTCAGCGTTTTGGCTGGTATACTAGCCAATATGCAATTATCTCATTTTGGGGCACTTCCCGACCAACTTATTGAAGGGTTAATTAATGGTGGGTCTATTATTGGCGCCGATAAAAACCATATTTCTCCTGCCTCACTTGACTTAACGATTACTGATGAAATCTACACTATTCGTGGGCTGATGTTACCGAAGCCCGGGGAGAAAATACGCGACCTGTTGACTTTGATGGAGGCCAAGCGAGCATCCCTGTCTGAGCCACTTGCCTGCGGAGGATTATATCTCGCTAAATTAAATGAATCTCTGGCGCTACCAAGAGAGGTCTATGGATACTGTAATCCAAAATCATCAACCGGTCGGCTTGATATGCACGTGAGAGTTTTGGCGGATGGTGTACCTCGTTTCGATTCGGTAACACCAAAGGGATTCAGCGGGGAATTGTGGGTGGCCATTATTCCGCAATCATTTAGTGTACAAATACACGACAAGACTCCGCTTACTCAACTCCGTCTGTTTACAGCAGATACTAGATTTTCTAATTTAGATTTAGAAATTGCGATGAAGAACGGATTGGTGTTTGAATACAAAACTGAAAAGCAATTATCCTATAGCGACCTTGTCACCAATGATCAGGACGGGACAGTAGTGTTGACTGCCTTGGTAGAGGAAGGATTATGTGGATATGAATGCATTGCCAAACCGGAGCAAGTTTTAGATATAGCCAAGGTCGGCAGTTATGAGCCGGCAGATTTTTTCATGCCATTAACAATTGAAGATGGAGCTCTGCGATTACAACGCGATAAATTTTATATTCTTTCTGGTGCTGAATCTGTCCGTATTCCTCCAACATTAGCTTCAGAAATGGTGCCGATGGATGAACGCAGTGGTGACTTTCGTTCCCATTATGCAGGATTTCTTGATCCGGGCTGGGGGTATGGCCAAAATGGCGAAGGTAAGGGGCGGCCTTTCACACTCGAGGTAAGACCATTTGAAAATCTGGTGGTACGCAGTGGTCAACCAATTGCAAAGATTCGTTTTGAACGGATGAGCGAAATACCAGATATACACTATGATGTCAAACGGTCTAATTATTTAATCCAGTCAGGACCAAAATTAGGCAAGCAATTTAAACCCCTTTAATCATTGCCCAGCATCTTTAGAGGGAAATGTCTTTGCGAACGCCTTTAGCTACGAGCGGAGCGCGACAGGTAATAATTCATGTAAGCCACCACCACTCTGGATCGCCACGCTCCGCTCGCGATGACTTTTCGCTTTTGTTTTTACGAGTCAGTGCGTAGTAGCAACCCACGCTGTTTCTTCATACTGGATTGCCACGTCACTCGCTTGCCAGCTCCCTCCTCACAAAGACGCAAACGGTCCCCACCACCGTCTTTGCGAGCCACGCGAAGCAATCCACGTCGTCACTAAACACATTCAGATATTCACTCAAGTTGAAAAATAAAAGTAGCATTTCATATTTTATATCGCGATTAATCGCGATATAAATGTTTATTAATTTGATGACAGTATTTCTAAATCCCATTTAGGGGCATTATATATTTTTATTTGGTTATTAAATTTTAGAAATCGCCGCGAACCATAGGGTTCGCGGCGCTTATTTTCAGTCCGGTCGCTTGACTATGTCGTGTTCACCACGCTTCACATTGAAGCGGCCGGGGTCGGGATCGAGATGAAACCGAAGACCGATGTCACCATAGGTGTCGGCTAAGATACCAGCCATTTCCACCGCCCTCGAAGAGAGCGTTGGGTGTACCATGCTGGTGGCCCTAAGTTCAAGCAGATAGACCAGGGCGGGCAAATCCCCAGCGAGATAGTTACTGATGTTGTATCCCATCGGCAGATAGTATTGTCGCATGGCTGTATCATCAGTAAGACTGGCGGTGACATCAGCTTGCTCAGCGATGAGTTTCTCCGCCTCAACTCGTAGTGTCGGTGTCAGTTGCGACAGATACCACTCGTTGAAACCGAGCTCGGCTGTCAAAAGAGGCATCCGTTGCGTTACGGCTCGATGACGCTGGATGTCACGAAAAGAACCGAAGTCCAGTGTGAAAGCAAAAGCAGCTTCGCCATACACCCCAAGCCATTTTGGTAGTTCGGTTTTTGGTGGTCGGTTGGCAAGTAAATCGCGATAGGGAACAAGTGCCACCTTGTCTACACCGTCACGCACCAAGGCCATGTCGGGCGAGTCTGGGTTGTGGTAATAGTATCTCGCTATTGTTTCTTCTATGTAATAACGCTCTGTCGCTTCGTACCGTTTCTTTTCTTTATCGAAAGAATTCGGATAGGTGGCGATAAGGGCGTCTTCCAGGACGTTGGCAATGTCCTGCACTTCGGGCAAAGGATGGTGACGGAGTTGTTGAACCCGGTCAGCAAATTGCCGTAAGGTACCAGACCAAGCCAGATTAGTTGAGGCACCAGCTGGCAAAAAGCCACGGCAGATATCAAATGCTCGCGCCGCAATTGCCTTGTTGTAGGTCGCTTCTTTTTCTCCTTCTTGGATTGGATAGCGTGCCGGCAGGGCAGCTTTCATTTCTGTTACCGCTTTGAGATAGAAGGTACGCCAATGCTCGAGCACAGTTGTACCTTCAGTTGAATCGAGTGGATTCAAAAACAGCTGGGCGGCAAAGTCGATGTAGCGAGTCGAGGCCTCTTGTCCATTGTAAAGCTTCGAGTCCTGAATCGCTTTGGCGGCCAGCATTGAGACCCCTTCGATAAAGACAACGGCAGTGCCACAATCGCCGATAGACTTGTGTCCGTAGCCGACATAGTGTGTCGACATGAATTTGTCGGCACCCTTTTCGGCCAAGACTTTGAGATGTTCGTCCACACCGCCGGTCGAGCGCGAGTGAAGGGCTTGGAGCATGGCTAATGCTTCAGCCGATAGAACAGCGCCTGGGTCGATGATAACGATTTTACCGCCCCCCTTAAGGGTACTGCGGTGGTGATTCAGGGTCTTGATGGTTTGCATGGTCTTCATTGTAGCAACCTTTCTGGTGTCGAGGAACGGGTTTGGAACAAGTTCATTGTCAGCGTATCAGATTGGCGATGAGTCAAGGATTGACAGTGAAGATTACCTGTATAGCAATATAATTAAATGCTAATTCTGTGATTAACTAACGGGTAGAAAAATAGAAACCATGATACAAGGAGGTATCCTTATGTCTGCAAAACTTATTCTAATCGAGGGGGGGGTGACGGTAGTGGTAAAAGCACCCTTGTCAGAAACCTCACAGAAGCCCTAAAAAAGGAGGGGCAGGATGTTATTGTAACGCGTGAACCGGGCGGTTCACCCAAGGCCGAAGAAATTCGTCGCCTTATCTTGCAACGAGAGACCGGCGACAACTTTTCGCCCGATGCCGAGATGTTGCTTTTCTACGCAGCCAGACTGCAACATCTGTCCGATATTATCGTTCCAGCTTTGATCCGTGGAGAGATTGTGATTTGTGACCGTTTTGAAGTGTCAACCTACGCCTATCAAATTCACGCTCGTTCAGGTAACGAACCTCTCTTTGCCAAACTCCATCAAGAGGTAGTTCGTCTTCTTAAGCCGCTCAATGTCCATTGTGTCTATGCACATTGCGATATTGACCCTGAAATTGCCGCCAAACGCGTAGCGTCTGCTGGCAGACTATTACCAGATGTTTTTGACGCCCGCGAACACGCTTTTCATGCACGGGTACGAGAGGGTTATAAGGTTGCTTCAGGGCATCTCGATGTCATGTTCGAGCACGTTATACTTGATGCAGCCCAAACTCCCGAAGAAGTATTAGCAGAGCTTCGTCACAAACTCAATATCTGAGTCATCCGGCGCGCAGTCCCAGTGACTGCGCGCCGAATATAATTTTTGTTATACTATAAATACAATTATGCAACTCCCCGTTAAAAAACTTCACCCAGTCGCTACAATACCTCAGTATGCTCACCATAATGATGCAGGGATGGATTTGTTTTCTGTTTCCGAAATCACTATTCAACCCCAAGAACGAGTTTCTGTTCCTACTGGTATTGCGATGCAGATACCCGATGGATATGTTGGACTAATTTGGGATAAGAGCGGTATCTCACAGAAGTTTGGTTTAAAAACTCTTGGGGGCGTAGTAGATGCCGGTTACCGCGGTGAAATTTTTGTTGGGCTATATAATACTGGAGATAATCCTCATACTTTTGAAGCTGGTCAAAAACTAGCCCAAATTATCATTCAGAAGATTGAACAGCCCGAAGTCATTGAGGTGTTAGAATTAGGTGATTCAATTCGAGGTGAAGGGGCCTTTGGAAGTACTGGTAAATAAATTACACATGATCTAGCGTAATAAACAACTTAGTTAATTATAAAAATAAACTTTTTCATTATGCAAAAATACGAATTTATCAAAGCGCAGGATTCAGAGATATACGCAACTTTAGTTGGTGAGGAAGCACGAGAGGCGCGAGGGATTGAATTGATTCCGAGTGAAAATTACGTCAGTAGGGCGGTACTTGAAGCGAATGGTTCAGTTTTTACCAACAAATATTCTGAAGGGTATCCGGGCAGACGTTACTATGGCGGTCAGGAGTTTACCGATATTGTAGAGACAATTGCTATAGAACGCGCCAAAAAACTTTTCAAGGCGAAGTTTGCCAACGTTCAACCACTCGGTGGAGCGGCAGCGAATGTGGCTATGTACTTTGCCTTGATGGAACCAGGCGACACTGTGCTTGGTATGGACCTCTCTCATGGTGGCCACCTTACTCATGGTCATCCAACAACTGCTATTAACAAAGTCTTCAACTTTGTGCGGTACAAGATGAAGGATGTTGATACAGGCGAAATTGATTTTGACGAATTACGCAAGGTTGCGCTCGAACACAAACCAAAGATTATCTTGGCTGGTTTCTCGGCCTACAGTCGCGAGCTTGATTATGCAAAGTTTGTTGAGATCGCGCACGAGGTTGGTGCGTACACGGTGGCTGACATGGCCCATATCGCTGGTTTGATTGCTGGTGGAGTGGTGAAGAATCCGTTTGACTTTGAATTTGATGTTATCACCACCACCACTCATAAGACCTTGCGCGGTCCACGTGGTGGAATGATTTTGGTACGTGAGAGTGAAGAAATTGCTAAGAAAATAAATAAAGCCGTCTTTCCTGGAATGCAGGGTGGACCACACATGCATCAGATTGCCGCCAAGGCAGTTGCTTTTGGTGAAGCACTAACTCCAGCTTTCAAAGTGTATGCAGCGCAGATTCTTAAAAACGCTAAAGCGATGGAGGCAGTTTTCAAAGCCGAGGGAATTAGATTGCTCTGTGGCGGTACCGACAATCACCTGCTATTAGCAGATGTCTTTGGTTCTCTTGGTGTGACGGGGGCAGAAGCCGAACGGGTTCTGGATGAAGTTGGCATTACTCTTAATAAAAATATGATTGCCGACGAATCGCGTACCGCCATGGACCCATCTGGTATTCGTTTTGGTACGCCGGCCATGACGACACGTGGTATGAAGGAAGCGGAAGCCACCAAACTAGCGGAACTAATGATTACCACCATGCGCGCCAAGGATGACAACAACAAAAAACAAGAATTACAGAAAGAAGTCCAAGCTCTCTGTGAAAGATTTCCAGTACCTGAGGTGATGGTATAACAAACCCTAAACCACCTATTTCCCTAAAGTACAAGGTTTAACCTTGAACTCATGGCGTGGTAAAGGGTGTTGAATGCTAACATTGATTTAAAATTAAAGTCATGTTATTTTTGAAAATAGAAAAAGTGGGGAATTGGAGGACCCCCATGATTTTACTGCCCAGTCTGTTCCCAACTCAAGTTGCCTGTTGTTTATACAGGCAGCTTTTTTTATTTATTCTCGTTCATTTGCGATATAATCATCTAATGAAGATTAACTATCTCATTTATCGTGCCAGACATCATTGGCAGACAGTAGCGTTTCTCGGTGGTTTCGTGACCGATATTCTCTGGCTGAATAAAGTTGACAGTGTCCTCGATAATGCCACTTTACTTTTTTATGTTTTCTTGGCGACGATTTCCATCCTGTTTCTCTATGCTGGTATTGCCGTCCGTTTTGGTGAGAGGTGGTCTCTCCGCGCTCGCAATCTAGCACCGATTATCATGCAGTATTCTTTTGGTGGTTTGTTTTCAGGGATACTTATTTTTTATGGACACAGTGGAGACATTTTAGCCAGCTGGCCATTTCTAATTCTTTTTGTGGCCGGCATGGTTGCTAACGAGGTATTGAAGAGGCGTGAAGAAAAATTAGTCTTTAATCTCACGGCTTATTTTATTGGCATCTTTTCTTATCTTGTTCTCGGTATTTCGGTACTGACTGGTCTAATGGGGCCACTAATATTTATTGGCAGCGGAATCATTGCTTTAACGCTGGTTTATTTTTTAGTCCAATTTTTGGAACGTCTTATTCCGCATTACCTGGAACTACAAAAGCGGGCTATTGTCTTTAGTGTCTTTAGCGCCTTTGTTGTTTTAAATACTCTCTATTTTACTAATGTTATTCCGCCTATACCCTTATCCTTAAAAGAGATTACCATCGCGCAGTCAGTGGTGCGTTTTGGAACTGGAGAATACAAAGTTACTTACGAAACATTTTCGTGGTGGAATGTACCAGCTCATCTGCACATGCACACCTTTTTTCATCCGAGCGAAGTAGGAGCGGTTTTCTGTTTTACCAAAGTCTTTGCCCCGACCAGAATCAAGACAGATATTTTTCATGTTTGGGAATTCAAAGATCCGGCAACGGGTGACTGGAAAGAGCATTTCAAATTATCCTATCCGATTACCGGTGAGGCAGTAGATGGCTACCGTGGTTATACTTCTATTCAATCCTTCCAAGATGGAGTATGGCGTTGTAGTGTAAAGACGGCGCGTGGGCAGGTTTTGGGTAGAAAAGTATTCACTATTGATTCTACCCAAAAACCAAAAGAAATTGAGACAAAGATTGAATAATTGAAATTACTGTAAAAGATAAGCAAATTTAGGAATATTTGCTATAGTGTGTCCATGGAAGACGTTATAAAAACAGCTATTGAAGAAGCGCTAGCAGGGCTAGGAATTGAGCCAGTTGATTTTACTGTGGAGCATCCGAGTGATATGAGTCATGGTGATTTCGCTTGTAATGTGGCGATGGTGGTAGCTAAGAAAGTGAGGCAATCGCCACGGGAGGTAGCGGAGCAATTGCATACCAAACTCAAGGGACAAATTGAATATGTGGAAAAAATTGAGGTGGCCGGTCCGGGTTTTCTGAATTTTTATCTAGCTCGCGATTTCTTCACGGTTGAGTTGATGCGAACATCTGCTCTCGGTGAGAAGTGGGGACACAATCAATCTTGGTTGGGAAAGAGAGTGGTAGTTGAATACACAGACCCCAACCCATTCAAAGAATTTCATATTGGTCACCTTTTTACCAATGTTGTGGGTGAAAGTATTGCTCGCCTATTTATGATGGCTGATGCCGATGTAAAACGCGTCTGCTATCAAGGAGATGTTGGTCTGCATGTCGCTCATGCTATCTGGGGGATGCAAGAACTAGGTATAAAAGCCGAGAGTGATCTTACCTCCCGTGATCTTGGTCGCGCTTATGCGCATGGCGCCACGGCCTATAAAAATAATGAGAACGCTAAGGTGGCTATTACTGCGCTCAATAAAATTATTTATGAACGAAGTGATGAAGCGATCAACGTTCTCTATGATGCTGGCAGGGCAATCTCATTAGCTTATTTTGAGACCATTTACAAATTAGTTGATACAAAATTTGACTGGTACTTTTTTGAGAGTGAGGCAGCCCCGCGTGGCAAGCAAATAGTGTTGGATAATCCCACCATTTTCGTACCAAGTGACGGAGCTTTTATATTTAAAGGTGAGGATTACGGACTTCACACTCGGGTATTTCTTAATAAAGCTGGTCTACCGACCTATGAGGCCAAAGAACTGTCCTTAGCAAAAATGAAAGAGGAAGCTCTGGGTATTTATGATCATTCTGTGGTTTCTACCGCCAAAGAAATTAATGAGTACTTTAAAGTTTTGCTTAAAGCCATGAGTTTTATTTATCCAGAATTAGCCGAAAAGACCGAACATATTGGGCACGGCATGGTTCGTCTTACTACTGGTAAAATGTCATCACGAACCGGTGAAGTGATTGCGGCAGTTGACTTTATTGCTGATGTAGCAAAAAGTGTCCATGAAAAAATCCTGACTGCTGGGGCGATTGAACCAGACGAGATGCTTTGCAATAATGTTGCTCTGGCTGCCATCAAGTACACAACGCTTAAGGGTAGTATTTTTCAGGATACTATTTTTGATAAAACCAAGGCCCTTTCCTTTGAAGGTGACTCTGGTCCATATCTACAATACACCCATGCTCGTATTTGTAGTGTGCTCGAGAAGGCGTCCGCAGTAGGAGTGACACCACAAACGAAAGTTATTCCTCTAGCTCCATATAAAGTAGAGAAAATCCTCGCCCGTTTTGAAGAGGTAGTCAAATCAGCTCTCGATGAGAGGGCTCCACACAAGGTCATTACCTATCTAACTGAATTGGCTGGCGAATTCAATACTTTTTACGCCCACGAGAAAATTGCCGACAAGGACGACAAATACGCCCCCTACAAAGCCACCGTAGCCGACGCCGTCCGCCTCACCCTAAAAAACGGCCTTTGGGTTCTAGGCATCAAAGCTCCAGAGCGGATGTAAAGCAAAACAACGAGCGGAAGCGAGTATGATTTTGCTTTGTTCCAGCGATTTGCTCTACCGAGAGCAAATCGCTGGAACCAGAACTCTCAACAGCGAATCCATGCTTGTTACTGATTAAATCAGATTTATGATATTATCAAAACAGGGAGAGAAACCATGGGGAGGAGGAGTGACATGTTGGCATACTTCTGGTCGCTATTTATGGGTTTGTATCAACCACCTCCGGATTTGTCCATTAGACATATCCAACCAAACGCCAAGAAGGCGTATTGAGGTGGAATCATCGGCACGGCTTTCCATTTTGGGAAGCTGTGCCGAATCTGTTTCCAAACCGCAAAATGATGGTAATATACCTAAGCGCACCTGATATGTGCGTTTTAAAAATAATGTCTGATATACATTCATACCTATGAACAAACAACATGGACGGGAAAATGATTCTGTCGCAGTAACGCCAGAAGTAGAAAAATCTGATGTGGCTTTGCGCGAAGAAGTTATTCAACAGTTTTGGAAAGATAACGATATTTTTAATAAAAGCTTGTCCAAACCGGCCGGCGCTGACCCTAAAGGAGACTTTGTATTTTACGACGGACCACCTTTTGCTACTGGTACGCCACACTATGGTCATATTTTGGCCGGCACCATTAAGGACGCCATCCCGCGTTTTTGGACAATGCAGGGCTACCATGTCCCACGCAAGTGGGGCTGGGACTGCCATGGTCTGCCGTTGGAAAATCTGATTGAGAAAAAACTTGGTCTTGGTACCAAGCGTGATATTGAGGCCTTTGGAGTCAAAAACTTTAACGAAACCGCCCGTTCGGCTGTTTTGGAATACGCGGATTACTGGGGCAAGGTAGTGCCTCGCATGGGACGTTGGGCTGATATGGAAAGTGATTACCGAACTATGGATAGTACCTACACCGAAAGTGTTTGGTGGGTATTTAAGTCACTTCATGATAAAGGTTTGGTATTTGAGGGTTTTAAAAGCATGCACCTTTGTCCTCGTTGTGGTACAACGCTCAGTAATTTTGAAGTAAACCAAGGATACAAAGACATCAAGGACATTGCCGTGACGGTAAAGCTACCCCTTCTTGATGAACAGGGAAAGATTACTGACACAAGTTTGCTAGTATGGACAACCACTCCATGGACATTGCCGGGGAATATGGCTACCGCAGTTCACAATGACGTTGAATATACAAAAGTAAAAATACGGTCATCCGATGACCGTATTTTGGATGAGTGTGTAATTTTGGCAAAAGAACGCCTCGCTCAACTGGGTGACATACCGTACGAAGTTGTCGAAGAGTTTAAAGGGTCAGCCCTGGTTGGAAAATCATTCCAGCCGCCATTTGATTATTGGTTGAAACAAGATTTTGCTGGAAAAGAAAAGGCCTGGAAAATTTACCATGCTGATTATGTCGAAGTCGGTGCCGAGGGAACGGGTGCAGTGCATCTTGCTCCGGCCTATGGTGACGATGATATGACCTTGGCCAAAGTACACGGTGTCCCTATTGTGCATCACGTCAATCCTGATGGTCACTTTATGGACTTCGTAATAGATTTTGCTGGTCAATTGGTCAAGCCCAAGGATGATGAGGCATCGGAAGTATCACACCTTGATGCAGATATTGAAATTGTCAAAGCGCTTAACGCGAGTGGACGCCTATTCAAGAAAGAAAACATAACGCACAGCTATCCACACTGTTGGCGGTGTGATACACCACTCCTCAATTACGCAACGACTTCGTGGTTTGTTAATGTTCCAAAAATCAAAGACGAATTGGTGACTGAGAATAACAAAGTAAACTGGGTACCAGAATATGTCGGCCGTGCTCGTTTTGGTAATTGGCTGGAAGGAGCTCGCGACTGGGCAGTTTCGCGCCAACGCTACTGGGGTGCACCATTGCCAATTTGGAAAAACCCCACCACTGGAGAATATAAAGTCATCGGTTCGCTAGTTGACCTACAACAATATGTACCCAAGAGTGGCAACACCTACTTACTCATGCGTCACGGTGAGACAGAGAGTAATGTTAAAGGTGTCATTAGTTCTCATCCTGACAGCCGTGATTCGCTTACACAAAAAGGGCAAGAACAAATCAAGGCATCCATCGCTGATATCGGTAAAATTGATTTAATCATTCACTCTGGTTTTGAACGCACTCGGCAGACGGCTGAACTGTTGTCGGAAAACCTCGGCGAAATAGACATAATTGCAGATCAGCGAATTGGTGAACTACAAGCGGGAGACATTCTTGAGGGTAAAACTTGGGACAAATATAACGAACAATTTCCTACTTGGAAAGACAGATATGAAATGGTTATCCCTAATACAGAAAATCGGCGCGATGTTCAGGTGCGTATGGGCAAATTCCTGTTTGAGTTAGAGCAGACATATAAGAATAAAAGAATTTTGATTATTAGTCATGCCGGTCCACTCTTTGCCCTTGAATCAGCGGCTCGAGGTTTGAATCCCGAAGGAGCAAAAGATTATTATGATACATTAAAAAATATGTATTTTAATAATTCCGAAATTCGAGAATTGAACTTTACACCATTCCCTCACAACTATAACCTTGAACTCGACTATCATCGTCCGTACATTGATGAAATCGATTTATTTGACACTGACGGGACAAAGCTCGAGCGAGTGCCGGATGTTTTCGATTGTTGGTTTGAAAGTGGGTCAATGCCGTATGGTCAACATCATTACCCGTTTGAAAATAAAGAAGAATTTGAAAAAAATCTCTTCCCAGCTCAGTTTATTGCTGAAGGTTTGGATCAAACTCGGGGCTGGTTCTATTCGCTGATTGTTCTTGGAACGGCGTTGTTTGGAAAATCCCCTTATCAAAATGTAATAGTAAACGGACTGGTCTTGGCGGAGGATGGTAAAAAGATGAGTAAATCACTCAAGAACTATCCAGACCCAATGGAGTTGGTTGACAGGATGGGGGCTGATGCCATGCGTCTATACTTGATGACGTCACCGGTAATCCGTGGTGAGGACTTGAACTTTTCTGAAAAAGAAGTTTTGGAATTACAACGAAAAAATATTGGACGGCTACACAATGTGTTGGCTATGTATGAGATGTTTGCTGATGGGACCGAGGCGCACAAAAATTCTACTCATATATTAGATAGATGGATTATGGCGCGGCTCAATGAATTGACCGCTTCGTCTACTGCCGGCTATAAGTCCTATGAACTTGATAAAGCCACTCGGCCAATAATTGATTTTATTGATGATTTATCGGTTTGGTATCTACGCCGTTCACGAGATCGGTTTAAAGGTTCTGATGAATCAGATAGAACGGCAGCCCTAGGTACTTTGCGTTATATTCTTCGTGAGTTAGCTAAAGTTATCGCTCCAGCGATGCCGTTTTATGCTGAATATTTGTGGTTGGTGGTGCGCAGTGAAAGTGAGCCAGAAAGTGTCCACCTAACCGCCTGGCCAGAGGGCGGGGAAGTTGACGAAATGCTATTAGAAGAAATGAAAAAAGCCCGTCAGATAGTTACTCTGGCCCTGGAAGCACGTGTCAAAGCCAATCTAAAAGTGCGTCAGCCACTCCAATCAATATCAGGACCAAAATTATCAGCTGAAATTGTTGACACGGTATTGGGTGAGGTTAATGCTAAAGAATATAAAATAATAAATTCTCCATCCACTGAGGAATTTCTAGTTCAGATAGATACAGAAATTACTCCAGCTCTCAAGGCCGAAGGTGACGCTCGGGAATTTATCCGCGCTATCCAAGAGCAACGTAAAGCTAGTGGATTCGCGCCACAGGATCGTATTATTCTCACCGTTGAGGTGAATGAAGTTGGCGAGAGTCTTATCAAAAAATTCATGTCCGAAATCCAAAAGGTAACCGGAACCGAGGTTTTTATATTTGGCACAAACAAGGGCGTCAAGATATCTGCCGGTGAGTCCACATTTGTGGTGTTGCTCCAAAGAAAATAATGTCTTATCAGACCTATACAACCGAAGCCATGGTTTGCGGTAGTTATGCTAATAATACGGCCGACAAGTCATTTCTCCTGTTTACCAAACGGGCTGGCATGATTTATGCTACGGCGCGCAGTGTACGTGAAGAACGGAGTCGCCAGCGTTACGCCCTGCAAGATTTTTCCCTTGTTTCAGTTTCTTTGGTGCACGGCAAGAGTGGATGGCGGATTGGTAGTGTTGAGGCCCGCGGAAATATTTTTTCTATCGCTACCACTAGGTCAGAGAGGGGAAGTATCGTCCGTTTGGTAAAAATGCTTCGGCGTTTTGTTCAAGGAGAGGAACCTCATCCAGAATTATACGAAGAATTCCTACATAGTCTCGATTACTTATCAATCATTCCAGATACGGAACGACCAACCTTAGAAAAATTATTGATGGTGCGATTACTATATCTATTAGGATATATTGCACCCCCTGCAGAAATTAAGCTGTTATTAGAGCACTCTCTTGAATCACTGGATATTTTAACCATAAAATCACAGATAAATTCTATTGAACGGTTACTAGAAAACGCTCAGACAGTCAGTCATCTATAGTTTATGTTGAAAATGAAGTCTCGGTTCATCTCCGTTTTTGACGGGTGTGACTTGAAAGACGAATTATCATATAAAATGATATACTGTTGACTAATATGCCACCGCTTAAAAATCAAGCTCAGATTGAAGACATGCGTCGCCGGCTCTATGAACGGGGTATTAACATTACCCCCAAAAAACGACACGAATTATCTGACAATCCTCAAAAGGTGGCTGATTCTTGGCAATACGATAGACCCGCAGTTTCTAGCCCAACTGCATCAATTGGGGATTCTGACCCCAGACCGGCCACATTAACCAAACCAAAGCTTGAAGTGTTAACACCTACCACAGAAACCAAGAAGAGGTGGTTTCATAATTATCGAACTATTATTCTCATGGTGACTTTAGTGTCATTCTTAGTGGTTCTTGGTGGTACAAGTATCTACTTATTTTTTGGGTCAAATCAAATATCAAACAAAAATATTGATATTAATATTAGCGGTTCCTTAACCACTGGCGGAGGCGAAATCATGTCTCTTCAGGTTACGGTTGCTAATCTCAATAAAGTATCTATTGAATCAGCAGTCCTGATTGTTAATTATCCCTCGGGCACCAAATCGGCTGATGATACTGCCAAAGATCTTTTTGAGGATAGAATTCAGTTAAATAGCATCAATGCTGGAGAGACAATAAATGTTCCGGTCAAAGCAGTTATGTACGGGGAAGAAAATCAGGAAGGAGAAATCAAGGCCACGATTGAATATCGTTTAGTTGATTCTAATGGCACTTTTTATAAAGATGCCACTCCATTGGTTTTTAGAATAACCTCCTCTCCTTTAGTTATCCGGGTTGATTCTGTTAGTAAAGTGTCGGCTGGACAAGAGGTGGATGTTACCTTAACCATTCAGTCCAATGCCTCAACGCCTCTAAAAGATATTATTGTTTCGGCAGATTATCCCACCAACTTTGATTTTACTAGTTCTGAGCCGGCTCCAAGCTATCGAGAAAACTCTTGGTTGATTAAGGAAATAGCGCCAGAGGAATCAACTACCATCGTGCTTAAGGGGTTGATTGTCGGAAAGCAAAACGAAGAATTTCGAATTCAGTTTTTGGCTGGCACTCCACAGCAAAACAACCAATTTATAATTGGCTCAACTTTGGCTGAGGCCAGCGCAGATTTTATTATTGAACAACCTTTTATTGATGTTGGACTCAGTATCAACGGCCTAAAAGGAGAAGTAGTTACCCTACAAACTGGTGAAGAAACAACCGTTGTCGTAGAGGTGCAAAATACTCTAGTTGACACCCTTTATAATATGTCTCTTGAGGTTGGGGTAGTTGGGAACAGCATCATCAAAGATCATGTTACAGTCCAAAATGGTTATTATGATTCAGTAAAAAATGTTATCCGGTACCAGGTTTCAGGTGATTCCTCTCTGGCCCAGGTGGCTCCGGGGGCGACTAAGCGTTTCACCTTTTCAATTTTACCCAGTAATCAAAAACAAACTCCCTCATTTATGGTGACAGCCAATGCGTACGCTAGACGAGTTTCTGAGGATAGTGCCACCGAGCAACTGGTCGGTACAGCGAAATCGGAAGCCAAATTTGCTTCATCAGTCAGTATGGTTGGTAAAATCACTCACGGCTCTGGTGTGTTTACCGATATTGGCGCAATACCACCGATAGCAGATACTAAAACAACCTACACCGTAACATTGACAGCTGGCGCAGGTGGCAATAATGTCTCAGGAGTGTCCGTGTCATCCTCTTTACCACAATATGTTGGTTGGGAGAATAAAACCACCGGAGACGGTACAATAATTTTTAATCCGGTTTCCAATGAAATAACTTGGACGGTGGGAGATATTGTAGCTGGTAAAGAAAAGCAAATTAGTTTCCAAATTAGTTTGCTACCAAGTCAAAACCAAATCGGCACCACCCCAGCTCTACTCGGAGCCCAAAGACTGCGCGGTACTGATTTATTTACTGGTACGGTGGTACGGGCAGAAGCGGTTCCATTGAGTGCGGAGCTGGACAAAAGTTTAGGTTTTGGAATAGATAACGGCGTTGTCGGAAGAACAGCTGATTAAGTAGATCCAGATAATTAAATACATGACTGATAAAATTAAACAAAACAACGAGACGCAATCTGAAGCCAATTGCATGGAGAAAATAGTCGCTCTAGCCAAACGCCGTGGCTTTGTCTTTCAAGGCAGTGAAATCTATGGTGGTCTTAAGGGCACTTGGGATTATGGGCCACTCGGGGTGGCTTTGAATAACAACATCAAGCGTGAGTGGTGGAAAATGTTTGTGGACAGTCGGGAGGATATGTATGGTTTAGACGCTTCTATTTTAATGAACGCCAAAGTCTGGGAGGCGAGTGGACACACGGCTACTTTTTTTGATCCATTAGTGGAGGACACCAAAACCGGCGAGCGCTTCAGGGTTGACCATCTTTTAAAGGAAGGTGGAATTGATGTCGCTGGTATGACTTTGGCTGAAATGGATACTATTATCAAAGACCGAGAAATCAAGAGTCCGCAAGGTAATCCACTTTCGCCAGCCCGACAATTCAATATGATGTTTGAGACCTCAGTCGGAGCTACTGCCGGTCTCGATAGCACTGTCTATCTCCGTCCCGAAACCGCTCAAGGTATTTTTGTGAATTTTAAAAATGTCGTGGATTCGATGTCGCCCAAAATACCGTTTGGTATTGCCCAGATAGGCAAGGCCTTTCGCAACGAGATTGCACCTCGCGAGTGGTTATTCCGTGTGCGTGAGTTTGAGCAAATGGAAATTGAGTATTTTGTGCGTGAAAGCGAATGGGAGAAACAGTTTGAGAAACTCCGCCTGGATATGCAAAAGTGGCATAAGCACATCGGGCTGTCTGCTGAGAATATCCGCGAGTATGAGGTTCCAGCCAATGATCTCGCACACTACAGTAAACGCACGATTGACTTCGAGTATAATTTCCCTGGTAAAGGTTTTGATGAATTGGCCGGCTTTGCTTACCGCACTGATCACGATTTGAAAAAACACATGGAAGCTAGCGGAGTTTCAATGGAATACATTGAACCAGACGGTACCAGATTTATTCCGCATGTCCTTGAGCCATCCTTTGGTGTGGGGCGCACCTTCACGGCCATTTTATGTGAGGCGTACACCGAGGACGAAATGAATGGGGAAGTTCGTACCTATTTAAAGCTTCCTGCCCACCTAGCACCATATCGTGTCGCCGTCTCTCCACTCTTACGCAATAAACCAGAGTTGGTAGAAAAAGCCCGGGCAGTTTTTTCAATGCTAAAGGCGGAATTTGGTAATGTGGCTTGGGATGACAATGGTAATGTAGGTAAGCGTTATCGTCGCCAAGACGAAATCGGTACTCCGGCCTGCATTGTGATAGATTTTGAAACCCTCGGACAA
Source organism: Candidatus Kaiserbacteria bacterium RIFOXYD1_FULL_42_15 (assembly GCA_001783565.1). Classification (GTDB taxonomy): domain Bacteria; phylum Patescibacteriota; class Minisyncoccia; order Phycocordibacterales; family UBA918; genus OLB19. The sequence goes on from MFMT01000040.1 coordinate 18,446, forward strand.
GAAAAACCCGAATTAAAAGATACCGTCACCGTCCGCAATAGAGATACTGGAGAGCAAGTCCGTGTTGTTATCAGTGATCTTATGTCCTACTTAAAATAATGCTCCCAGAATATTTCGCACTAATCGGCGTAGGTATTGCTTCACTTGGTGGTTTTTATTATTTATACTGTACCTTACGTGGCACGGTCAGGCCTCACAAAATGACCTATTTCTTTTTTGGGCTTTTTTCATTAATAGCATTTGCATCGCAATTATCCCAAGGCGTGGGGATGATTGCCTGGGCAACTTTTATTGCTGGTTTGACGCCGTTCATAATTTTAGTTGCTGCTTCTTTTAACTCCAACGCCTATTGGCAGATAAAACGAACAGATTATTTGTATGGGATTATTGCCGTTTTGGCTATGGTGATATGGTACATAACCAACGAACCAAATATCGCTTTAGCCCTTGCACTTATTGCAGATTTTTTTGTCGCGATTCCAACGCTTATAAAAACCTATCAGTATCCAAAGACTGAAAGCTGGCAAGCGTATGGAATTAACGCGGTCGGATTTGGTGTAGGCATCTTCTCAATTCACACTTGGACGTTCGAGAATTATGCCTTCCTCGTATACTTATTCGTCGTCAACGTTTCAATAACGGCCCTCGCCCTAGCCCTAAGAAATGAAAGCCCTGTAGCGCAGTAATATCTTTTTGTGGTACTGTATTTGTATTATGTCAGAGAAAAAACCCCGCTATATTACTACCACCTTGCCGTATGTAAACGCAGACCCACACATAGGGTTTGCTTACGAGTTATTGGTAGGGGACGCACTGGCTCGTTATTGGCGGCTTATGGGCCACGAAGTATTTTTCAATACCGGGACTGATGAACACGGGCAAAAAATCGCTGAAAAAGCCGACGAAGAGGGCACTCCTCGGCAAGAATACATTGACCACTATGCTAGTAAATTTGCCAGACTAAAAGAATCACTAAACCTTTCCTTCGATAATTTTATTCGTACCAGTGATTCAGGTCATCAAGTTGCTGCCCAGTCCATTTGGCAAAAATGTGAAGCCAAGGGTGATATTTATAAAAAGTCATACAAAGGACTCTATTGTGTGGGAGACGAAATGTTTTTACGCGATAGCGATTTAGTAGACGGGCGTTGCCCGAACCATCCCAACGTCGATCCGGTAGAAATAGAAGAGGAAAATTATTTTTTCAAACTTTCCAACTATCAAAAGCAACTTGAAGAATATTTATCAGACCCAACTCGAACAATGTCAGAATCGTACCGCAAGTGGGCGCTTGATTTTGTCACTGCTGGTCTAGATGATTTGAGTATTTCCCGTAGCAAGGCACGTTTGGATTGGGGTATTCCGGTACCCGGAGATGATGAACAAGTAATGTATGTTTGGTTTGATGCCTTGACTAACTACATCTCTACACTTGGCTGGCCCACAGATACAAAAGGTGACTTCGATAAGTTTTGGGTAGGTGGAGAAACACTGCAACTTGCCGGTAAAGACCAGGTGCGTTTCCAATCAATCATTTGGCAGGCCATGCTTATGTCAGCCGATGTTAAACAAACTGACACTATTATTTATCACGGTTTCATCAATAGCGGGGGACAAAAGATGAGTAAGTCGCTCGGTAACGTCATTTCCCCGTACGAATTGGTAGAAAAATATGGTACCGAAGCCACGCGCTATCTTCTGTTGCGACACGTCCATCCTTCTGATGACACCGATATTACCTGGGAGCGTCTCGACGAATGGTACACCGCTAATCTAGTCAACGGCCTCGGCAACCTCGTCGCCCGCGTCATGAAGATGGCCGAAACACATCTCACTGAACCGGTAGCACGACCGGAAGCAATTGATTTCGCCGATGAATACGCGCATGCTTTTCAAAACTTTAACCCCCAACAAGCCACTGAGTATATTTGGTCACTAATTGGCATACTTGATGAACGGATTACAACTGAAGAGCCATTTAAGTTGGTAAAAACGGATTTGGAAAAAGCTAAAGCTATTATCCGTGAACTGATGTTCGAAGTATACACTATTGCTCTCTTACTAAACCCCATCATGCACAAAACTTCTAAAATAATTAAAGAAGCCGTCCTCGCCAACAAAAAACCCAATAATCTTTTTAATCGTCTAGATGTTTAATATGTCAAAACCGCAAATCATTCATATCCACGGTGGTGATTCGTTTGAAACTGATAAACAGTTTTATGAATTTCTCAAGGAACGCGAATATGACCCGTATCTACCAGAAGTGCAAAAATGGAAAAACTGGATTAAAGAGTCGGTGGTCGATACATATGATTATATTGCACCCCAAATGCCAAATGCCCTTAATGCCGACTACAATGCCTGGGTAATTTGGTTTGAGAAACTTTTCCCCTATCTGCGTGACAATCTAACGTTGATTGGATATTCCCTGGGTGGCGGTTTTTTACTTCGTTATTTATCAGAAAATAAGTTACCAGTTACGGTATCTAATGTACATCTAGTGGCTCCGGTGGTTGATGAAAAGGATTGTGAAGGAGTAGGAGATTTCAAGATAAATTTAAACACCTGGTCTGGCTTTAAGACCGAACCCGTATCACTCCATATTTGGCAGTCAGTAGATGATCCGCTCGTGCCGACACATCACAGTGAGCGATTTATAGAGAAATATCCTAAAGCAATCCTACATCGCTTCACTGACCGCGGTCACTTCTTCCAACCCGAATTCCCAGAACTCTTAGAAGAATTACAAAACCCTAAATAAAATTCTCAATTTTCCAACCGCCAGCTACTTTATAGTTGACTACTTTGCTACCGACATAATCAACAGCACGCTTAAAAACCTTTCGGTTAACCGAAAGGTTTTTTCAAAACTATTACGTAGCATTTATCTCTTTAAACAAGAGAACAACCCCTAGGATTATTTTCTTGTTCATCTGGTTAGATGCTAGATGACTGTAACCAAAAGACAATAGGGCGTCTTCAAACCTTTCGGTTAACCGAAAGGTTTTTGGATCTCTTTTCGCGGTCTTTTTGGTATGCTTCAGAAGCCTGCGTTTGCCCGTAATGGGGAAGTACCCCGCCCAAATGCAGAATTGAGTCAATTGTTTCAATCAGTTCAATATACCGCGCCTTTCGCTTTGCAATTGCTTCTAGAAGCAAATCATACCGACCTTCCTGGATACTCAACTTATAGTTTTTAGCAGTTGATGTACTTATCTTGAGAGCTGATGCCACCAAATAGAGTGATTGACCGTGAGTTAACATAATTATGGCAGCCAAACGCTTAGCCAACATAATCTTTTCTTCGGCTCCTAAAAAACTAGAAAGAAACAGTTCGGATTTCTTCGCGCCCAGTTGCCCAATCGTTCCGTTTAGTTGACCAAAAAGTGCATCCAATTCGGTTTGCTCTAATATCTCTTTTGATACATTAACCATTACTACTATGGTAACAAACCTTTCGGTTAACCGAAAGGTTTGTTAACAGCGGTTATGGGTTTGATTTGGCTGTTTAATATAAAAGAATAGCCGGCGCGTGGGGACGCGCCGGCCGTTTTCAGAACATGAGCTGGACAATCCTGTCCAGAATGGCGCCGGCCAAAAGGGCTAGTACCAACGTGCTCCGCCGTTCCAAGAATGAAACGCGCACTGGTACAGTTAAATCAAAATCATGCATGCAAGGATCTCCTTTCAGTCATCCCCCTGGCAATTATAGTGTCCTTAAATAAAATTTAAGTCAACAAAACCTTTCGGTTAACCGAAAGGTTTTGGGGTAATAATTACCAGTGTGTTAATATTCATCCATGAGTTTTAAATACATCGATACCCACGCGCATCTCAATTTGGCTCAATTCTCTGAGGATTCGGGGGTTATTATAAAACGTTGCCTTGAGGAAGAAGTGCGTATAATTAATATCGGCACTAATAAAGTCACTAGTCAGAGAGCTGTTTCTTTGGCAATAGAAAACGAAACACTTTTTGCTATGGTGGGTGTGCACCCCATAAATACGATTTCTGTTGACCCCGACGATATTGAAGCATTACCACCGGAAGACACTTTTGATTATGACTTTTATCGCACTTTAGCCACGAATGAAAAGGTGGTTGGTATTGGGGAATGTGGTTTTGATTATTTTCACAATAGCGATAGTACTTACAAAGAACAACGCGAAGTTTTTCTAGCCCAAATTGCTTTAGCGAACGAATTGCAAAAACCGCTAATGCTTCATCTACGTAATAGTAAGGATGGACAGGGGAGGAATGCTTATGATGATGCCTTAGATATTCTGAAAGTAGAAGCTAAAGTTAGAGGTAATGCGCATTTTTATGCTGGCACTTATGAGCAAGCTCAACTTTTTTTTGAGCTTGGCTACACCGTTTCTTTTACAGGTGTGATTACTTTTGCTAAACCGTACGAAGAAATAATTCGTCAAGCTCCACTCGATATGATTCATGGTGAGACAGATTGCCCGTATGTCGCACCCATCCCTTATCGAGGTCAACGCTGTGAACCGTGGATGGTAAAAGAAGTCTATAAAAAGATCGCCGAGATTAAGGGTCTTGATGAAGAAATGGTGCGTGAGCAATTACTAAAAAACGCCCAAAAATTATATAAAATAATTATTTAATAAAAATACCAGAACACACGAGATAACTTTTAATCAAACAAACTGACAAGATACCCATCAATTTTTCGTTGGTCCCAGCTGTAGAAACTGGCGTTGGCGCGGTGGAGGTCTGTGGCTAGGTCAACTCCGACAAAACGCCAATGCCATGGTTCGAATATATAAAATGTATTGTCTTCAGGGTATGAAAGTCCAAAACCATATTTGTACGCGTTCTTTTGAAGCCAGGCGTATGCCTCTGTATCTTTGAAAGTGAGGAATGTACCAGCTACCGTGGGGTCAGTTAGGTCAACAGCTGTCCCCAATTGATGTTCAGAATAACCTTGGTCGGCTGAAAAAGTGTTGGCCCCAGTGCCATATACTTGCGAGTATTGCCCTTTGAGATCGCTCTGGGTTTCAAAAGAACGATAAGCGGAAATAATTTTCAAATCTACTCCGGCCTTGGCAGCAGAGTCAATCATTCTGGTAAGAAATGTCAAAGCATTACCTTGAAAATATTGGTCTCCTTTATTAGACAAAATATATTTGTCACTGATTTTTTTAATGTTAGCGGGAATGTAATTTTCATTAAGGAAATAAACCTTAGAATACTTTTGCAGTAGTTCAGGGTCTGTCTTAGCGACCTTATCAAGAATACCGACAGTTCCAGCCAGCTGACTAATTTGATCCTCAAAGTCATCGTTACGGTCGCGTTCAGCATTCAATCTGTCAACCGTTTCAGTCAGGATAGTTTCAGTTTGGTTGAGTTTTTCTGTCAAGACATCTTTGTCAGTTGTTAGTTGTAATATTGCTTCGGTGGTTGATGCTTGTTCAAGGATAAGTTGATTATGCAGAAAAACAATTTGTTGGTATTGTGACCATATCAAATATCCAGCACCGAGAAAAGTGAAGCCAAGGATAATCCAAAAAATATATAAAAAGTTATGGGAAGTTGTTTTTTGTGAACTATCCATGATGTCTATTCTAGCACGAAGCCGTCACTTGAATAGGGGTATAAAATGTGTTACTGTAGCGAAGTTATTAGAAGTGAGTGACAGTTTTTTGCCTAGGTAAAAAACTGTCACTCATAACAAAAAATAAGCATGTCAGAAACAACAATGCCAGCTACCGAGGTTGAGACAATAACTACTGAGCGTGAGCTTGCTAGTTACGAATTGGCCTACCACGTACTTCCAACGGTGGCTGAAGGGGAAGTGACAGGTGTGAGTGATGAACTCAAAAAACTTATTACTACTGCCGGAGGTGAAATGTTCGATGAGGAGGATGCGAAACGTTTTGAGCTTGCCTACGAGATTGATAAATACCTTGAAGGTAAATATCGAAAGTTTACCAGCGCCTATTTCGGTTGGATTCGTTTTCGTCTCGAGCCGGTCAAACTAGACGCTTTAACTAAGAGTTTTGATGAAAATAAGCAACTACTACGTTACTTATTAGTCCGCCTGACAAAAGTTGAAGAAAATGCCCCATTCCGTTTTCATGAGGCGTTGGTTGATACCAATGTCCGGGTGATTGATACTGACGCTGATCCTGTATCAGGTGATGAAGAGATGGTCAGTGAGGCTGAGGTGGTGGACGAAGTGGAGGTGCCGGATACCGATGTTGTTGAAGAAGAAAAAGTGTAGTTTATTCTCTAATATAAAACCACTATGTACCTTAACAAAGCAATGGTGTACGGAAATCTCACCCGAGATCCCGAAAAGCGCGTCTTGCCTAACGGCAGTACTGTCTGCTCATTTTCAGTGGCCACTAATCGTACTTATAATGATAAAGACGGCAAGAAACAGGAACAGACTGAATATCATAATATTGTCGCTTTCGGTAAACTGGCTGACATTTTGAGTCAATGGTTAAAAAAAGGACGTCCAGTTTTTATTGAAGGCAGAATGCAAACTAGTAGTTGGGAGAAAGATAATGTCAAACACTATCGGACTGAGATTATCGCTGACAACTTCCAATTTGGCGACGGCGGTGGTAATAGTGGGGCTGGAGCATCAGCTACCCCTGCTAGTACAAGTAGCAAGACAGAAAATAGCGGCGGAGCGCCGGTACTGCCAGACTACCCTCAGGAAGACATCAATCCCGAAGACATCCCTTTCTAAAAATAAAATCACTTCATCTGCTTCGTCAGACTGCGGTAATTTTAGACTCACCGTACCGACGTACGGCTCGTCTAAAATTCCTTGTCTTCCTCGCATCTAAAGCAATTTTAATTTTAGAAAAATATACTCCGAAAACTTATCTCAAATCTCTAAAAATATCTGAAACTAGAAATTAAAATACTAAAAACTAATTATGGAACAACACAACCTACATAAGAAAGCAACTGTACAACACATTGATTACAAAGATATTACCCGTCTTGGTAATTACATCAATCCACACGCTCGCATGAACAGTCGCAAGCGCACTGGTTTTACCGCCAAAGCACAACGCGACTTCGCCCAAGCAATCAAACGGGCTAGATTTATGGCCTTGATGCCGTACATCAGTAGATAATTTAAATTTCCCCCAATAACTCATCTGCTTCGTCAGACTGCGGTAATTTTAGACTCACCGTACCGACGTACGGCTCGTCTAAAATTCCTTGTCTTCCTCGCATCTAAGTCATTGGAAAAAATTTAAAAAATAAACACCAACAACACAAAACCCCCGCGGCTCTGCCGCGGGGGTTTTGTGTCTCTAGCTTCTGTCTTCGCGAGTGAGAAAGCGTGGGTGAGAAAGTCCAGTGGACTTTCGCAAGAGGTTGCCTGCTATTTTGAAAAAATAGCGACAAGGTGTACAGTCCCTGTAAGGGAGGCGAAGCAATCCACGTTTTCGTTGTCCGTCTTTGCGAGCCACAGCGCGGCAATCCACGTTCGCCACCATCATGGATTGCCACGTCGTTCGTCAACGCCGTCTTTGCGAGTCGCAACGAAGCAATCCACACCGTCAAACCACCCTGGATTGCCACGTCACTCGCCTGCGGGCTCCCTCCTCGCAAAGACGCTTCGCGTCCGTTCACCACCGTCCGTCTTTGCGAACATGCCTTTAGCTGCGAGCGAAGCGTGGCAGGAAGCAATCCACTCCCATCCAAAAACAATGACGGTCATCGGATGACCGTCATTGTTTGTTTTTATTCTCGACCATTTTCACACCCCGCGCCATTCACTTATGCCTTCTCCATTCGTTCTGAATAGTCGCCTGTTTCGGTGTTAACTGAAACGATGTCACCTTCGTTAATAAACATCGGTACCATTGTTTTGACTCCTGTCTCAAGAGTTACTTCCTTGAGGGCGCTGTTGGAAGTATTACCTTTTACAGCCGGCATCGCTTCGGTGACCTTGAGGTCAACTTTGATAGGGAATTTGATACCAATAATTTCGTTATCAAATACGAGTGCCTGGACTTCTGAATGGTCTTTTAGATATTTACCTTGGTCGCCAATGAAGTTTTCCTTGAGAGAAAAACGTTCGGCTGGTTTGCCAGCATTATGGAACCAATATTCACCCGGCTTGCGATAAATAAAAACCACCTGACGGTTTTCCAAATCGGCCTCCTCGGCTGTTTCGCTAACATGAAAAGTTTGTTCCAACATCCGACCAGATTTCAAACCTTTGAGTTTAGTAATATTTACCGGCTTGCGTTGTTGTTTACGAAAAATATGACAAGATAACACTAAGCACGGCTCATCATTAAAAATGATGACTTTTTTCTGGATAATTTCACTGTATGAGAGGACTGCCATTAAATGAAGAAACGAGCGAAGCGACTATTCTGAATTTTACCACTAGGGCATACCCGTTTTTATGGTCGAGCAAAGCTCTTCCTAAAAACTAGATAAGTTCCCGATTCGACCTACCGAGGGAGAATCGCTGGAACCAGAACTCATGATTATCGATAAGCTCTATTAAATATGAATAATAGGTATCAGTTATACCAAAGTTGCACATTAAAAGCAAAGTATGTACAGCAATATCAGTAAGGATTAAGTGTTATTATATATAAACTCATATGGAATGGTTTTCAATCACTACTGAAGATACGGCCGAACTACCCGATGAGGTGATTTTGAGGCGTTCGCAGTCCAAACCTTGGTTATACGAGCTTTTAGTCAATCGTTACCAAGCAGCTTTTTTGCGTAAAGCCACCGGAATTATTCGCAATCCTGAAGATGCTGAGGAGATTGTCCAAGACACTTTCACTAAAATTTATGTTAATGCCGGCTCTTTTACTCCCCACGAAGGAGCCAAATTTTCTTCTTGGGCTTATCGGATTTTACTAAATACCACCTACACCTATTATCAAAAACGTATCAAGCAGGGGCAGAGGTTTATGGTGTTTGACCCTGAGTTTGAACAACTGGTAGCTGATGAATCAACAGTAGATGAAGAAGAAACCCGTGATGGGGTAGAGCGGATTCTAAAACGTCTCCCTGGGCACTTTGCTTATGTATTACGTCTTCATTATCTTGAACATTGGTCCCATAAAGATATTGCAGTGGAGACTGGGGAACAGGTCGGTACTATCAAGGCGCGTATTCACAGGGCCAAGCACGCCTTCAAAAAAGAAAGCACACCAGAAGAGGTTGAATTAATCCTGTAACCTTATATACGTACCCTATGTTATATATCATGATATGAATAGTGTAACCGAAATAAAATTAAAGAGGATTGTCATGCGTCGCGTTTGGTACGGCTATACTATAAGCATTTTGGCTCATCGGGCTTTACTGCTTGGATTAGTGTTTGGTGTCAGTTCCATGTTATTTAAGGAATTAGTTTTTATTGAACGGATAGTGGACAATTTTCTACAAACTGAAGTGGGACAGTTGCCGATACAAGTCTGGCATATTTTTATAGAAGCAGATACTCCCAGTCTTTTGGCTGGTGCTGTGATGGTGACATCAATCTTTTTATTTTTCCGTCTGATAATAGTCATGCCGGCATCAATCCCTTCTCGCCAAGTGTCAGTCTGATGTATCGAGTAGTACAGATAAATTAAAAACTCCCCGTCGCCATCATGTGTCTTTGCGAGTCGCAACGAAGCAATCCACGTCGTCGTTCATGGATTGCCACGTCATTCCACTGCGGTGTAATGACTCGCAAAGACGCTTCGCACTCCGTCCGTCACGTCCCGTCTTCGCTATCCCGCCTTTAGTTGCGAGCGAAGCGTGGCAGGAAGCAATCCACGTCTGTTGTGTCTTCATGGCCTGCCTGCTGGCAGGCAGGCCACGTCATTCCGCTATCGCTCCACTCCTCGCAAAGACGAAGTAAGTACTATTCACTAGTACCCTCCCATCTCCACCCGTCTTTGCGAACGATAGTGAAGCAATCCACGTCGTCATGTATCATGTCTGTCATTAAAACCTTCTAGCCCAAAATTATCCCCGTCTTTACTTACCAGCGTGCTCATCCTTCAATGCTTTTCGTATCAGTTTTAATATTTCGGTTTTTACTTTAGGATTTTCTCGTAAGTAAGTTCGGGCAGCATCATAGCCGCGACCAAGTTTAACTGTGGTTGATTCATCTCCACCGGGTGGGGTATAGCTATATGAGGAGCCGGACTTAGTAATCAATTTGAATTTTTCACCAAGGGCCAGTAATTCTCCCTCGAGCGAAATACCTTCATTATAAATCAAATCAAATTCTGTAGTCTTGAAAGGCGCCGCCACTTTGTTTTTTACCACTTTAACGCGATGCCGACCACCAACTACTTCCTCACCTTTTTTAATTTGGGCAATTCGCCTAATATCCAGACGAACCGAAGTATAGAATTTTAGTGCCTTACCTCCGGGGGTGGTTTCTGGGTTACCAAACATCACTCCAATCTGCATGCGGATTTGGTTGATAAATATCACTACTGTTTTACTCTTGGCTACAATTGCGGTTAGTTTTCGCAGAGCTTGACTCATTAACCGCGCCTGTTTTCCCACATGATGCGCCCCCATTTCTCCTTCAATTTCGTCGCGGGGAGTTAAAGCGGCTACCGAGTCAATCACAATCACGTCAATTTTTCCGGTGCGCACCAAAGATTCAACAATCTCCAACGCCTGTTCGCCATTGTCTGGTTGTGAAATAAGTAATTCCTCTAGCTTGACTCCCAGATTTTTAGCATATTCTGGATCCATGGCATGTTCAGCATCAATGAAGGCACAGATGCCGTTCATCTTCTGCGCTTCAGCAATGGCGTGTAGTGCTAGAGTAGTTTTACCAGATGATTCCGGTCCGTAAATCTCAATGATGCGTCCACGGGGAAAACCACCGATGCCGAGAGCATCATCTAATCCAATTGATCCGGTTGGTATGACATCAATATCCACCCGCCGGCTTTCGGATAAGGTCATGATGGCCTCATCGCCAAATTTAGTTTTGAGAGCGCGCAGAGTTTCAGCAATATCAGCCAACCCGCTTTCTTTTGAGGTGGCTGGTGCACCCAATACTTTGTCGGCTTTAGCTACTTTCTTTGGTTTCATATTATTTAGTTATTATTGATGCGGGAATATAAACGAATGATCGCACTACCTGTGTCCGCCTCCCGTAACGGTCAACAGCGGCGATGGTGGTTATAGTATACCCGTTTTCCAACACCAGCGCCTCATCAAAATGCCCATACTCGTCAGTAAATATTTGTCGTCCATTTAGGGTAATTTCCGTGATATTTTTAGCGGTGCCAGAGAGGGTGATAATTCGCTCATTTTGCACTCGATTTGGTTCAGAATCTAGGGTTATCTGAGGACCTTCAATCATAAATCGTGCCTGGAAGGCAATATAGGAAAAAAGCGAACCTAGGACAATTATAACAAAACTATATTTTAATATTATCCTCAGGGTAAAACGGGAAGTGGTAATAAAGTCAACCATAATTAGTTGCCAGATAATTAAAATCGTCTCTCGTCCTTTGGTTCATTAACCTGACCATCGTCGCTTTCTTCGTTTAATTGGTCATTTTCATCGTCCAGGATTTTTCTCGGCTTGGCTCCATCGGCCGGACTAATAACTCCTCGTTCTTCAAGTAGGTCAACCAATCTAGCTGCTCGTGAATAACCAACTCGCAGTTTCCGTTGTATGTATGAAGTTGATGCTTTTCCGGCCTCAATCACTGCCTGCTTGGCGTCTTCGTACAATTCATCATCGTCACCACTGTCGTCACCATCAATGAAGCCAATAAAACTGTCTCCGCTACCACCGGATTTTTCTTCCAAATTGATAGAATCTAGAGTTTGAGCTGAATCTTGCTTCTTTAGGTAAGTAACTACATTCTTTATTTCTTCCTCAGACACAAAGGCAGACTGTAGCCGGATGGGGCGAGGGGAATCACTGGACTGGTAAAGCATGTCACCCCGACCGAGCAGTTTTTCTGCTCCCACTCCATCTAGAATAGTGCGCGAATCAATCTGCGAAGCGACATTAAACGCCAGTCGAGTAGGAATATTGGCTTTGATAGTACCAGTAATGACATTAACCGATGGTCTTTGGGTGGCCAGAATTAAATGTATACCCACCGCTCGACTCATTTGGGCTAGCCGGACAATTGATGCTTCTAGTTCCCGGGGATAAGCATGCATCAGATCAGCCAATTCATCCATAATAATTACTATATACGGTAGTGGTTCGGGAATGCCCATTCGTTCTTCTTCAATTGAGCCGTTTTCTTCCCAATTTTCTTTGGCTGGTTTATAGACATTGGTATGATAAGTTTCTAGATTTTGGATTTTTTCGGTCTGGAGAATGTCGTAGCGTCGCTCCATTTCCTTGGTAGCCCACTTCAGCATCATCAAGGCCTTTTTTGCCTCGGTGATAACGGGAGCCAAGAGGTGAGGAATGCCCTCATAAAGAGTTAGTTCTACGCGCTTTGGATCCACCATTAGAAATCTTAGTTGGTCGGGTGAGTTTCTAAAGAGCAATGAGATGATAACGTTGTGCATCATGACTGACTTTCCGGAACCAGTAGTACCAGCTACCAGAGCATGTGGCATCCGGGCGATATTAGTGAAATGGGCGTGTCCAGTCACATCCTTACCTAAGGCCACATAAAGCGGGTGAGGGGAGTCAGTATATTCTGGAGTTTTAAGCAATGACGCCAGCCCAATAGTGGAACGGGTTAAATTAGGGATTTCAATTCCCACCAATGATTTACCGGGAATCGGCGCCTCAATCCGCAGAGTTCCTGAGGATAAATTGAGTTGTAGTTCTTGTTGCAGTCCGACAATCCTGGCTATCTTTACCCCTTGAGCCGGCTTCAAAGCATAGCGGGTGATAGTTGGTCCAATCTCCACTGCATCCATCTCCACATTGATACCGAATTCCTTTAGGGTACGTTTGATAATATTGGCGTTAGCTTTAACATCACCGGTTTGGGGTTTGCCGACATCTTTCCTTAGCAGTGATAGTGGCGGATGCTCGTACGAGCCACTAAAAGTTGAAACCACAAAATCAGCCGATCGAGAAATAAATTTATTGGATACCACTTTCATTAAATTTTGTTTCTCGGTCTCTTTGTCTGCCTCGCCAGCACTGTCGGCTTCGGTATCGTTACTGTCATCCTCAATGTCCTCCTTGGGAATAGTAAGGTTTTTAAGATCCTCATCCTCATCAACTTCTTTTGATTTAAATAAATGTGGCAGGCGTATCCCAGTATTGAAAATAAGGAACATGCTGATTAAGACAAATCCAGACAAAAATACCCCCGCCAAAGTACTCTCGACCAAGAACGATAAGGGGGAGAGAAGGGATTGACCGACCATACCACCAAGGTCATCCTGATAGAGTTCAAAGATACCAAGTACCGAAATAAACATGATGGCGATTCCGATAATTTTAGAAACACTAACCTCGTTGTTCTCCTTTGGGTTCAAAAAGGCAAACACATAAAAGATACATATTAGTGGTGCCAGATAAGCACCAGAACCAAATAGCCAAATCAAACCAATTTCTACATAGCCACCGACCAGCCCACCAAAGTCAAACAGAGCCGCCACAAAAAACACGCCGATGACCGACATCACTACCGCCCAGATTGCCTGACGTGCTTGTGGCGACAGGTCATCAAATAATGATCCTGAAGACCTCACCACCTCTTTTTTATACTTACGTTTTGCCATAATTCCCGCATTCAATAATGTTGTTCAACCAATAAATGTCCTCATATAATAACATGCCCGTACATCTTTGTTTTCCACCGTTAGAAACATAATTTCTAAGCATTCATCACCCATCACCCGCCCATCCGTCTTTGCGAGCCACAGCGTGGCAATCCACACCCGTCCCGTCCGTCACGCCGCCATCCGTCTTTGCCTGCCTGCGCATGCAGGCGAACCGCAGTGAAGCAATCCACGCCCACGGTCTTCGTGTCCGTCTT
>MFMT01000040.1:32496-34724 GCA_001783565.1 Candidatus Kaiserbacteria bacterium RIFOXYD1_FULL_42_15
CTGTGGCTTCACTCCTCGCAAAGACGCTTCGCGCCCGTCCGTCACGATTCGTCCTTGCGAGTGAGAAAGTCCAGTGGACTTTCGCAAGACCTTGCCTGCTCTTTTGTAAAAAGAGCGACAAGGTGTACAGTCCCTGTTAAGGGAAAGCGCGGCAATCCACGTCCGTCGCCACTGTCCACGTCCGTCTTTGCGAGCGCACGAAGCAATCCACGTCGTCTTCATCACCTTTAAGACAAACAGTTCAAGCAACAATACGACATAAAAACGACTTGCAATTTCTCAAAATGTCCCTATAGTAGATAGTGTCCTTGTGACCAATTTCCTATAAGTCACACACTAAGACAATATTAAAGACATGCAAACAAATAATGAAAAGGACACACTTATATCACTCCGAAAGCTGTCTGCAAATGATGACTATTACAATATAGTTTTTAAAAAGACAGAAAGAATCTCCTCTGCTGTCTTCTACATACTGTCTTATATTGAAATCAATGACCGAACAAAAGTCCATTATACTTATCTAAGCGACAAGGCCATGGCCCTCCATGAGGTAGTCATTACGACCTTGAACTTGTTTGAATACGAAGTGAGGGACAAAATATTTCCTCTGCAACAAGCACTCGTTGTTATGGAAAGTGCTCTTACTATTGCTACCGCCGCGCGGGTTGTGACGAATGATATTACTGAGTCCATCAAAGTCGAGATTGATACTGTTTTACGCTATATCCGCAACCATTATTCCCATCAAGATCAGATGGTCAGCCGGATTGATTCGCCCACTAACACCTCTTCTGTTCGACAACGTCGCTCCAGACCAAGCATTCCTAAAAACGACTTTAGCTCGGACGCTGTCCTTGTCTATAGTGATTTAAGGGACAGAACCACCCGTATCAAGACAGTCCTTGAAGCCAAGCCAGAAGCAACCATAAAAGACTTGTCCGAAATAATCACTGACGTTAGCACAAAGACAATTCAAAGAGACTTAAATGGGCTCATAGCCAGTGGGGAAGTTATCAGACAGGGCGAAAGACGTTGGTCTAAATACTCCATTCTAAAGTAATATTTTTAATTAAGGACAAACAAGCACACATTGTCTATTAGACAGTTAGCGCCTGTTTGTCTATTAAACTTCCATTCTGTCACTTTAATAAATCAGGTCTCTCCATCCGTCACGTCCATCTTTGCGAGCCCTCCTTTAGCTGCGAGCGAAGCGTGGCAGGAAGCAACCCACACCGTTACCGTCCGTCACGCCGCCATCCGTCT
This sequence comes from Candidatus Kaiserbacteria bacterium RIFOXYD1_FULL_42_15, assembly GCA_001783565.1. GTDB lineage: Bacteria > Patescibacteriota > Minisyncoccia > Phycocordibacterales > UBA918 > OLB19. The sequence goes on from MFMT01000040.1 coordinate 33,763, forward strand.
TTGCGAGCGCACGAAGCAATCCACGCCATCATTAACCCCTAGATTGCCACGTCACTCCGTTGTCACTCCGCTCCTCGCAAAGACGCCCTTCTGTGTCGTCATAGTGTCCGTCTTTGCGAGCCGCGCGAAGCAATCCACGTTGTCCTTCACGTCCGTCTTTGCGAGCGCACGAAGCAATCCACGTTTTGAACCGTATTTCATCTCTATCCAACCCCCTTGCCCTAGCCGCGATTTCATTACCTAATTTTTTTACCACGTAAGACCAACCATACATAATCGTCTTCATTAGTAATTGCACAAGTTTTTGGCGGTATTTATCGTCAGCAATTATCACCCTTTTTAGATGCTTTCCACACCTAAAAAGCGTGCAATTTACCAAAAAGTTGTTATACTCTTTGGTATGCGCTTAGGCGCTTTTTTCCTAAGTAGACTTTGCGTCTGTCTTTGTGAATAAAGCCAACAAACTGGGCGTTCTATGTTCTTTGACAAACTGATTAAAGACGACTGACTTTTATTAGTTAGTACTTTTATCTACATATTAAATAGTCTTAAATTACCGCTGTCCTTTTCCCTTATTTTGACTGCCTATCAGACATTCAGACCCACATTACAGCTAACCTCTCTTATATATGATTAATACACATATATATGAGAGTTAGTGATATTACGTCAGGGGAGACCTTGGCGAATATGAATTAATTCATATTATCAGTATTAGAGGGCCCCGCTAATGGGGCATAACGCGTATTAATCCTACGCACAAAATTATAATTATGACTATTGCAAAAGATTTTGCAGCCAAAGCTTTCGTAGCTTTTGTTGCAGCTGCAATGATGATCTCTCTGTTTGCTCCAGCCGCAAAGGCACAGACAGCTGAGGAATTGCAGACACAGATTGATAACCTGATGGCACAAATCGCTACTCTTCAAGCACAAGTTGGACAGGGTGGTACTTCTGCTTCA
>MFMT01000041.1:0-13733 GCA_001783565.1 Candidatus Kaiserbacteria bacterium RIFOXYD1_FULL_42_15
AACTACTTAAAGTGGCGTGTGTTAAAATTAAAAAATCCACCAGAGTGGTGGTGCAAAATTATTAGGTGAGGTGTTCGGTTATTGGGGTTAATGTGGGGAACACCACTGTTTCACAGTATAGTATATTATAGACATTATGTCAATTGTCTATATATAACAATGTGGTGAGTTTGGTAAGGTATGATGTAGTGATATGTTTTATATTCTGTTACTAATTACTTTTCTGCTACCACAAATTTCTTTGGGAGCTGACACTACTGGTTCATTACAGAGTTTGTTATCAGGGATTGGTGGATTTATTAATAGTATTTTGATTCCCTTTATTCTTGGTATTGCTTTTTTGATTTTTGTCGTTAATGTCGTTCGATTCTTTATTATCGGTAGCCACGATCCTGAAGGACAAAAAAATGCCCGTTATTTGGCACTATATAGTATTGGCGCCTTCGTATTTATTCTGACATTTTGGGGTATTGTGAATTTTTTAATTAATGGTATCGGGTTTAATAATAAACCCTGTTCTAGTGACACTACCTCTGACTATGTCACTTCAGATTTGGCCCCTTGTACATCTATTGTACCGCCTCCAAGACCGCCATCATCTTTACCACCTTCAGTTGTTGATACCTCACCGACACTTATATCGCCTCCAGTCACTGATGCACCACCAACATTACCTTCAGCTGATACCCCACCGACAACGACACCACCGCCATCGTTAGGAACAACGCCAACGCCTAATACCCCAGACTTTACTCCCGTAGCTACTTTAGAGCAATCTATTCGTACCTCCGTTAGTCAATATGTAAACAACGAAATGGAGATCGATTTTGGTGCTAATACTGATATTATAAAAGACAATTTACTGGCTGATTTTGCCTCAGCCCCCGACAACAGTGTGTCCACCGTTGAAACAGCTAAAGCCATTAATCGATTTGTTAAATTAGGCGTTTTACCAGAATCAACCCTGACGGACTATCTGTCCGTCCTTGGTACATATAATGAACAACTGAGATTAGATGATACCGGATTAGCTACTGCAGTACAAAATTTAGCTGTACCGATGCCAGACACACTAAAACTACAAATGAACTCAACCAGGAACGACGTCATAGATACTTTATATGATTGGGACTCCAGAAATACTCCGGAGTTGCTAGCTAGTGAGCTTTTTGACAACAGTCTTACGCCTGATACACGTCTAGAAAACTTTAGGCAATATTACACTGAAGGTAACCTATATGACAGATTTGTTCATGACCTTAATGCTGAAAAAATCTTTGCTGGTGAGTTTGATTTTTTTGAGTAAACAGATTTGGTTGAGTAACGAAAACAGCCGTAAATTTCTGAAAGAAATTTACGGCTGTTTTCAAAATAGATATTGAAATTTTATAGACTAGCACTATGTTGTATGACTACATGGATTGCCACGCTCCGCTCGCAATGACAGAACCGTTACAACCTCACTATAGGTCCGCTTACAGCGGCTGTACACCTTGTCGCTACTTTCTCGCTTCACTCGAAAGATAGCAGGCAAGGTCTTGCGAAGTGCAAGAATTTTTATTAGGGATAAAAAATTCTATGTATGAAAAATATAATCGCTACGCTCATTATTTTACACAACATTAAGTCACTTCTCTTCTTACAGAAGCTGTCCACTCATTGGCTATTTTGTTTCGCTTCACTCACAAACTAACTCAATGAGTCTTGCAAAAGTGCTACCAGCACTTTTTCACTCTCTTTTGTCTTATCCTTTGGATTTAGTCTTTCCTAAAAGTCCGATACCACTTCAGAGTGTCTGTATCGTCTACTCATTGTGTGCTCAATTGATACACACAATATCGACCAATTAGCCGTTATTTGTGAAAGTGTTACCACTTCACAACGACGTGTCCAATTGGAATTAATCCACGACCAGCTTCCGCTAGCCGTGCCTTGTTACGACTTAGTCCTTGTTATCGAGCTTACCGTAAGACCACGCGAGGTGGTATTTCGGGCACTCCCGACTCCCCTGACTTGACGGGCGGATTGCAATCCATAAGGTTATATGTTTGCGTTCCCACGTAGCAAACGGATTTCCCGTACTACGCGAGTCCAATTTACACATCTCCGTAACGGAGCTGTGTAAAAAGGTTTTGTCCTTCCCGAGCACCTTCTCATCTACTTATTATAGTATTATCTACCAAAATAAACAGAAGGTGCTCGGTACTACGACTCAGCTGACTTCTCATGACATTCTGTCAATACCTATTCAAGTTATGAGATCTCCCCGGGTCACTTTACTAACCTTTCCAAACATCCTACTACGACTTTAATGTATATTTCCTCAAAACCCACCAGAGTGAGTCATATACGTTGTTTTGGTTATCGTGTATTTCTACACGGAAGGCTGTTGTTCGCTACTTAGACCCTTCAGACGCTCCCTCACGGGACGCGTCCTGTCCGTTCACTACGCTCTCTATAACACGGTAGTGCTATAGAGAGGAATCGATTTTAACGATTTGGCATTTGTAAAGCTGCCGGGCACAGTTATTTGTGAGTACAAGGCTCGGGAACGTATTCACCGTGACGTTGCTGATTCACGATTACTAGCGATTCCAACTTCATGAGGTCGAGTTGCAGACCTCAATCCGAACTGAGGATGGTTTTATAAGGATTTGCTCCACGTTACCGTATTGCGTCCCGTTGTACCACCCATTGTATCACGTGTGCAGCCCAAGGCATCAAGGGACATGCTGACCTGGCGTCATCCTCACCTTCCTCTCCCGTGAGGGAGCAGTCTCGCCTGACACTTATAACAGGCAACGAGGGTTGCGTTCGTTTCCCCACTTAAGGGAACAGCTCAAGCCACGAACTGACGACGGCCATGCATCACCTGTCTTACACCCTCGAAGGATTCCTAGGTTTCCCTAGGCGTGCAGTAAGATTTCTAGCCTTGGTAAGGTTCTTCGCTTAGCTACGAATTAAGCCACATGATCCACCGCTTGTGCGAGCCCCCGTCTATTCCTTTGAGTTTTAATCTTGCGATCGTACTACCCAGGCGGTCTGTTTAACGCGTTAGCTTCGTCTCAAAGAGGGTCGATACTCCTTAAAACCAACAGACAACGTTTAGGGCGTGGACTACGCGGGTATCTAATCCGCTTCGCTACCCACGCTTTCGTGCCTCAGCGTCAAGAGAGTCCCAGCAAGCTGCCTTCGCATTTGGTATTCCCCACGATATCAACGGATTTCACCCCTACACCGTGAGTTCTGCTTGCCTCTGACTTCTTCTAGTGTGACCGTTTCAAATGCGATTCTGGGGTTAAGCCCCAGGATTTAACACCTGACTAATCACACCGCCTACGCACCCTTTACGCCCAGTAAATCCGGATAATGCTTGGGGCCTCTGTATTACCGCTCCTGCTGGCCAATGTGTTTTATAGATCTTCTAACATAAATTTAATGAAGATCACCTACCTCGCGATAGGAATCGGACTATATCATCATCCAGCACTTAATTAAGTGCTGGCGCTCGGCGTGTAGTCTCTGAGGGGTCAACCCAGCACTTATTTATTCTAAAGAGAATAAATAAGTGCTGGGCGACTTCCCTGCTGATTGTCTTGTGGGACCCAGTACTTATTTTTACTTTCGCAAAAATAAGTACTGGGCGCAGACCACACAAGATTTCCAGCATATAGCCAAGTTTTCTCACGGGTAATTACTCGCCCGTGCTGCACCAATGTAATACAGAATTTGTTGAGATGCTCAATCTCAATGTTCCCAACCGTTCATTCTACAGAGTTGGGAGCCCCTTATTCATGGAGTAACATCAATAAACTTTCTCCTCCATAAAAGGTGTTTACGTCCCTAAGGACTTCATCCACCACGCGGCGTCGCTCCGTCAGACTTTCGTCCATTGCGGAAGATTCTCGACTGCAGCCTCCCGTAGGAGTATGGACCGTGTCGCAGTTCCATCGGTGGGGGTCAGGCTCTCACCTCCCCTAGCCGTCGTAGCCTTGGTAAGCCGTTACCTTACCAACAAGCTGATAGCCCGCAGGCCGTTCCCAAAGCGATAAATCTTTACCCAGCACTTTATTTAGATTACAAAAGACTATTTTGTATTCGATTTTTCAGATGTGTTCGAGCGTTACCATATTTTTTCAATTGTAACTCTCTTTTGTGTGCATCTTTTGTAGATTTAAAAGCTTCATAATAAATCAATTCCCAAGGTACACTGCTTTTTATAGCGATGTTTTTGCCTTGGTTATGACTATCTATACGAGCTTTTAAATCTGAAGAAAAACCATAATACAATTCTTCAGTTCTCTTACTTTTGATTACATATACATAGAACATATCTATATTATTATAATCTAAATAAAGTGCTGGGACCATCAAGTATTGTTCCGCCTTTCGACGGATTATCCCTGACTTTGGGGTACGTACCTACGTGTTCCTACCTCGTCTGCCATGAGCTTAAACTCATTCGACTTGCATGCCTCATCCACGCCGCCAGCATTCATCCTGAGCTAGGATCAAACTCTAATTAAAGACAGAGTACTTGAAAATAAATTTTCAAGTGATCTGCGTTTGTGAGCATGTGCGGTACTGTACTATTTCCCGCGCTCAACAAACTATTTTTTTACCTAAGGATAAGACAAAAGAAAGTCCGAAAACATTTCAGTTGCCTTATAATTTTGTGCTGTGATGCATACCGTTTCAAACATTTTTGAAAAAAATGTAAAAAACAATATACGTACAAAAACATAATTTTGCCATTATGTTTAGTCTATGAAATTACATGTTTCTCAATGCAATTCTTGCTCACAATTATCAGGCGACAAAAGGTAGGAACAAATAATTTGTTCACACTTTTTGTCGCACGATTCTGCCAGCAAGCTTGTCAAATACCACTATTCCCTTCATTAGTAAAAAGGGATTACTCCGCACACGAAAACGGACTTTCGTCCGCTTTTTTTACCCCTGATGAACAGTGCGAGCATTATACAGATTCTAAAAAAAAGTGCAAGTTTTATTTGAGGATTAATCCTCTAACAAAACTTGCCTATATTCAGTCGGTTGGTTTGGGTGCTTTTTTGACAAAATTGTTTGAAATAAACACGGATATTTAGTATAAAAAGGCACAAAAAAACCCAGAAAAAGGAAAAATTATTATTAAAGATAGCGGGTGTTGCGTCATATTCTTGAATATAGCGCTTAAATAAGCTATCGCAATCCACGCCTTTTTTCTGTACCCTTAGCCAGCGATGTTGTACACTATGGAAGCTATGTCACATGCTGAAACTATTGTTATGTCAGTGGGAGGATCGCTTATTGTGCCGGACCAGATTGATACTAAATTCCTCTCCAATTTAAAAGACTTAATCCATACTGAGGCGACCACCAATGGTCGTCATTTTATTATTATTGCTGGGGGTGGCAAGACAGCTAGACGCTATCAGGAAGCGGCAGCGACGGTCACTAACCTTGAAAGTGACGACCTTGACTGGATGGGTATTCATGCCACCAGATTAAATGGACACCTCCTTCGCACCATTTTTCGTGATATCGCCTACCCCATCATGATTAAGAATCCGGATGAGATTTTGGATGTCTCCAAAAAAGAAAAGGTAATTATCGCGGCCGGCTATCGACCTGGTTGTTCAACCGATTTACGCGCCATACAAATTGCCGAACGAATCCACGCCGTCAAAGTCATTAACTTATCAAACACTGATTACGTTTACACCGACGACCCCCGCACTAACCCCAAAGCTGTTAAAATTGAGGATATTATCTGGGCTGATTTTCGAAAATTAATTCCCGCTGAGTGGGCCCCAGGATTATCCTCCCCCTTTGACCCCGTCGCCGCCAAAGCTGCCGAAGCTGGAGGCATCGAGGTGGCCCAAATCAATGGACTAAAATTGGAAGAATTGGCTAATTATCTACACGATGAACCATTTGTTGGGACAAAGATTCATTCTTGACCTAAGTGGATTGCCACACTGTTGCCCGCCACGTTAGAAATTATGTTTCTAACGTGGCTCGCATGATGGAGGATGTACTGGTGGATGAAGTCCGACTATCATACTTGAACACAAGTATGATAGTCGGACTTCATCCACAAAACGTTATGTTTGTTTCGGGTACTTGCGAAGACGACAAAGACGAAAAGAAGTGGGTTGTACGCTGTAGCTCACAGTGACATTGATGTCTATTGGGAATATTGTTTTAAAAATTCGTTGACTTTGGTGTGGAGTTCCTTGATGGTGCTGTTATTGGTTATGATGTGATCTGATTCTTCTAAAGCTCCGAAAATATTTTGCTTGGAGAGGTCATTTTGGTTTGATTCGGTTTTTTCTTGAGATAGCCACTTCTCATAACTAACATCATCCTTAGCACTATTTCGCAACATAGAACGCTGAAAACGAATTTCTGGTTCTGCGTCTATCCCTAACACTACCCCACCTAACTCTTTTATTCTTCTAACTTCAGCTACGGCCCGCAAACTTTCAATTACTACATCCCCACCTTTCTCTTTTGCTCTATTGTAGAGAGAATCTATAATATGACTCGGCCCAAAGGAATTTCTCAGTTTATTAGCCACCACAATCATATTGTCGCGATTGACATCCATTTTTCGCCGTTCTATTTCTTCAGTAATAAATCCGCTAGCTGAATAATGTTGGAAATTTTTTGTCTTGGTTAAAAAATCCACCACCGCACCTTTACCTGCACCAAAAGAGCCGGTGATACCAATTATCATAGGAAACTATTTTTTGGTTGAATTAATAGCTTTCTTTTCTATGTAGTCAGCATAAGCGACCAGAAGCGGACTGGCAATACAAATTGATGAATAGGTACCTGCTATAACTCCCACAATCAATACCAGTGCAAAATTTTGAGTCAGTGATCCACCCAAGAAGAAAAGAGCGGTTAAAGCTATTAGCGTGGTGAAGGAAGTGTTGATAGAACGAGCCAATGAGTCAGATACCGCACTACCGACAATCTCGGAAAATGGTTTGGTTAGAGTGTATTCAATTTCTTCATGCACTACCCCTCCCGCCGCAGTCTTCTTAATCGTTCGCTCAGTGCGGTTGGCCTTGAGATTTTCTCGGACGCGGTCAAAAATCACAATGGTGTCATTTACTGAATAACCAAGTACCGCAAGTATAGCCATCACAAAGAGAACATCCACCTCCGCTCCCCGAAATAGACCAAGCAAACTCATCACCGCTGTTGGTACCAAGATGTCGTGAAAGAGAACAAAAATAGTAATACCGCCATAAACCCAAGAACTAACTGGTTTTCCCACACCAGCAAAAACATAAGCAACATAGAGAATGATAATGAGAGAAACCGCAGTTATGGCCCAAATAGCTTTGCTTTTTAGTTCACTACCAATAACCGGACCGACTGAGGTGAAACGTTCGATTTTTCCTCCTTCCCCTACACCTAACACCACTCCTTCTAGGGTGGAACGTTCATTATCAGATAAGTCACGGGTACGAATCAAATAACCAGATCGGGACGATTCGTCAATTCCTGATTCGCGAACTGAAAATCCACCCAACTGCATAGTGTCTACCTCGGCAGAAACAGCTTCCTTGGTAGGAGCCGAGTCATAGGAAACCTCCATTAATGATCCGCCGGTAAAATCAATTCCATACTTTAGTCCCACCGTGGCCACGATGATAATTGAGCCGAGGATGATGGTAACAGCAATGACTAGGAAAATATTTTTATAGATAATTGAAAACATACGAAATTATTTAATGGATAGCCCTGAACCGAATAACCATGACTTCAAACCTCCGGTTACGCATTTGGTGTCTGGCAACGTCATCAAGAGAGTACGGGTGAGAGTGAGGGCGGTGAACATTGAGACCAAAGTACCAATACCAAACACTAAAGCAAATCCTTTAACCATTGAAGTCCCAAACCAAAATAGAATAATGGCGGAAAGGATACTGGTAGCATTGCCATCACGAATAGCAAACCAAGCCCGGGCGAAGCCAATCTTGGCGGCTTCATGACTACCTTTACCATTACGGTACTCTTCTTTCATGCGTTCAAATACCAAGACGTTGGCGTCGACAGCAATACCGAGTGAGAGAATGAACCCGGCTAAACCAGCTGCTGTCAAAGTCACTGGGATAAATTGGAATAATCCGAGCATAATAACCACATACATAATAAGAGCCAATCCAGCCACAATACCGAGTAAGCGATACCATAAAATCATAAAGCCAATCACTGTCAAGAGACCGACAACTCCGGCCACCATCCCTTTTTGCAGGACATCAAAGCCAAGTGAGGCGCCAACGGTTTGGGTACTAGCAAGTGTGATTGGTACTGGTAAGGCACCAAAGTTAAGATTTTGTGCCAGCTCCTTGGCAGTTTCGGGATTGAAATTACCAGAAATAATGGCTTGACCACCACTAATGGCTTCATTAATCCGTGGCGAAGAAACAATTTCCCCATCTAGGAAAATAGCTAGACGGGCACCTATATTTTCACTGGTTATCTTCTGAAATAACTGACCGCCTTCATCAGTAAACTGAATTGAGACAATCGGTTCATTAGCAAGCGACCCACCTCCTCCAGAGGTAAATTCCAAAGTGGCACTCTTTAGATAACGACCAGTTAAGCCCGTAACAATATAGGGGTCTTTATTGGCTTCTACTTGCGAAATGATATTGACTGATCCACTAGCAATGGAGCTGTTTATCATATCAATTGCCTGTATGTTGGCTAAAGCACTTTCATCAATTAATTTAAATTCCAACAACGGGGTTCGTCCGATTTCAGCCACTGCTTCTCCGACATCAGTTACACCTGGCAATTCAACCACTAGACGCTGGTGTGGCTCACTGGAAACAAAACTACTTTTTTCTACCTGAACTATTGGTTCAGAAACGCCAAAGATATTTATGCGACTTTCAATCACAGTACGTAAAACCTCCATCAAAGCCGGCACCTCAATTGGATTAATGGTTGACACATCTGCTTCATAAACCAAATGACTACCGCCAGCCAAATCGAGACCTAACTTGAAAGGATGTTTAGCATCACTGGAAGTGGCGTTTTGATAAACTAGAAAAGCTAACCCCGATACAGCAACTAGAATCGCCAACGCTCGAAATAGACGAAGGAAAGCATCCACTTTGGGTGAGGTCGGCTGAACTGAATTTTTGTCCATATATTATGAATTATCTAATGCGATTTGTTATAGCATAAACCGAGAAGTTTTTCTATGACTTTTTTATTAAAAGGATTAAATTACGCAACAAAACTGCGATAGTGACGGGGCCGATACCACCGGGGACGGGCGTCAAAAGCGCAGCTTTTGACGCCACGTCGGGCGCCGCATCCCCCACCAGCATACCACCTTCTTCTGAAGTACCGGCATCGAAAACCACCACTCCGTCCTTCACCATGTTGGGAGTTATTAACCCCGGCACGCCAGCCCCTAAAATTAAAATGTCTGCGCTCTTGATAATGTCATTGGCATCAGTGGTATCCCTTTGAATTACTTTGACGTTTGCTCCTTTGGACTCTGCATATAACTTTGCCGGGGCTCCGACTAGACGGCCGTATCCCACCACCACTACCAGTTTATCAGTAAAAACAATTTGGTGTCTTTGGGCAATAGCATCTATTGCCCCCACAACCGGTGGTAATATTTCTTCGCCAATACCAGCATAGAACAAAGCATCAACATCATGAGTTGGTGATATTTTATCTAGGACATGCTGAATTGGTATTTGAGGAGGAAATGGCAACTGAACAATAATGCCATCGGAAGTGGCGTGGGCAGACACGATGGCTGATTGTATCTCGGATAATTCAACTGCTGGTGGAAATTCAACTACTGTTACTAAAATTCCAACTTCAGTGGCACGCTTTTGTTTGAGAGTAAGAAATTTTTTGGTTTCAAAATTCGGCGCACAGGTAAAAACTGTGAGCCGTGGCGGTGCTGGTAGCTCTGTCACCAGTACCGCCACGTCAGCCATAATCTCGGTCGCAATTTTTCTACCATCAATAATCATGATGGGTAGTATAGCAAAAAATAACGACCAGCACCTATGGTGCCGGTCGTTATTTTTATTTTTTTATTGCGGTCTCTTCCGTCTTTTATCTTCCGGCACCCAATCTTCATAACGGCCATCGGTGTATTGAAAAGCATCTTTACTACTGTATTTACACTGATAGACGGTCGCCAACTTGGCACCACTCATCACTATTGGATAAGAATAAAAGCGCCAACTCCCTGGACAGGTTGGCACCTTGCCTCGTGTGGCATGCCAGAAAAAGAAGAAGGCCAAACGTGCCATCCATGGCTTAATTGGCAATATCTTCTTCCCTACCGCCCTGGCCATATCTGATGCTAGGACCGGCTCACCTTCTGGAGTAATATTAAAAACTTGGTACGGCTGACTAAATGATTCAAAGGTGAAAAGCGATACTATGTCGGTTACATCATCCTCATGAATAAATTGTCGCACCCAACCGGTGGTCGCCGGCACAAACGAAGTCAGAGTAGTAATAACTTTATTGATAAATCCGCCTTTGAGATTTCCAGAAAGAGCTGATTGTAGACCAAAACGAATCCGCATATAACGACCACGCGGACCAGTAATGGCCGCTGGTCTAACGATAAATATTTGTGGAGTTACAGCACCAGATTCTACTACCTTGTTGTACATTTCATACAACCGATCTTCAGTGACTTTTTTCTCTTTAGCATAGATGTATTCATCATCACGAAATCCCTCGGCTTCAGTAAAGCGGTGTTCAATAGTATTGTCTGATTTGGCAGCATAAGAAGAGGCAGTTGAAAAATAAATTAGTTTGGTGACTGAAGGAATATTGAAAGCAAAATGAAAAACCTTGTCAGACCCAGCAACATTCCACCGCCACTGCTCATCACTTTGACCATACATGGACCGGATTTGCCAAGCGGTATGAATCACGGTAGTTGGGTTATAGGATGCTACTTGTTCTTGCCAGCCATCATCAGCCATATTGTGCTGAATGTAAACAACCTTTGGAATGGCCTGGGAATAATCTGATTGTGGTTCCTTATCCAAAGCTATGATACGCTCAACATCATCTCGTTTACTAAGTTGCTCACACAGCATTTCACCCACATACCCCGCCCCGCCGATAATAAAAATGGTTTGTTTCATAATGAATGTATTTGTCTATGTTAATAATATCAAACTACTTCGGCCACTTAATAGTTACCCCAAAACGAGAAAGGAGGGTTTTGATAGTGCGCAGAGCAATCGCCACATCAAGCCAAAGCGAACGATTCTTGACATAATATAAATCATAAGCGAGGCGAATTCTGGACTCTTCAATTGATTGCGGGCTGATATTGTCACCAATGTAATGTTGATTAGTTTGTGCCCAACCGGTCACCCCCGGCTTAACAAAGTTACGAATTTTGTAATATGGTAGCTCATCGGCCAATCGATTGCCTAATCCCACAATGTCATTGCGCGGTCCAATCAATGACATGTCGCCTTTGATAATTGTGTATATTTGCGGTATTTCGTCAATACTTAATTTACGTAAAATTGCGCCGACTTTTGTAACCACATTACCCTTTTTTGCATCCTCGTCCGTCCAGGTGGCACTAGCAGACAAGTTTTGCGTCATGGTTCTAATTTTATAAACTTTGACTGGTTTATTGTATTGACCAATCCTGTCCTGAGAAATAAACAAATCTCCTTTCCCTTCGATTCGTATAGCTAAATAAATAAAGGGCAACATGAACATAAAAATAATGCCTAGAATCAAACTACCGATAATATCAATTGTTCTTTTGGAAAAATCATAGATCAAACTTTTCGATTGCGAAACATGAGTCAAAAACCAATCATAACGCAAGGCCGAAAGCGGAACGCGGTCAAAGGTGTTCTCGTAAACCTGATAAAAATTGAGAAAGGTGAACCTAAAATCAAGAAAAGCTAGGTCAAAAAGCGAAGGTAGGACTTTTTCTAAATAGCCACTATGTGGGTCAGCCACAATAATTTGAATATTTTCTTTTTCAATCAAAGCTAATAACTTATCTTTGAAGTCTGGAGTATTTTTGGCTATTTTACTATCTATCAATCTAATGAACTGGTAATTATAACGATCATTATTATTTACTTCATCAGCCAGTTCTACTGCTTCATCGCCATCAGCCAAAAGAATGGCTCGATGATTGGTCTTTGGCGAAAGAAAATTAAATAAATACAAACGCCAAATGGAAACTAAAACTACGGAAACGGCCAAGTAAATTACTAAATTGGTTTTTGGGGTAATACCAAAAGGCACAATCGTAAATATTAAAGAAGCTAATAAGACATTGGCTACTTGAATGTTTAAGATACGACTGAATAAAAAAGTCTTTAAAAAAACTGTCTGTTTATCATAAAGCCCACCAATATAGAAAATAAATAACCAGAAAAAAGCCAAGAGTAAAAAGGGCCAAAAGTGTGCTTCAAGTAGTGACCAGCTAGGCCAAGTGAGATACCTAAGTAACAAGGTTAACCACAAAGAAACCATAAAAATGGTGACATCCCCACTGATCAAAATAAATAATTCTCGAGTGCGTTCGCCCATAGCTTGATGATTGCCTTATATCCTACCCGAGGTACCCAAAATAGCAAGGAGGGTTTAGTATCCAATGCTAATTAATCAGGGACCATTTTTTACCTTTCCTTACAAAAACATCCGCCACTGTCTTTGTAAACCGCAACACAGCAATCCACGCCGTTCGTCATATTGTTCTGGTTTGCCCATTTTGTGAATGAAGTCCGACTATCATACTTGTCGTAAGTATGATAGTCGGACTTCATTCACCAGTATTGGGGGCGACATGCCTGCGCGGGGTATAAATACCAATTTGAAAAAGAAAAGATTAAAATGATATTAATTAGCAGTAAACCGTCTTCTGGTTATGCCTCTAAAAGTACGCTATGCTAAGGGTTATTCATGGAGAAAAATACCAAAAAGAAAGTTTTGTTTTTGATAACTAAGTCCAATTGGGGTGAGAAAGCGTGGGACGCTTTCGCAAGACCTTGCCTGCTATTTCTTGAGGTACGAAAAGAAATGGCGACAAGGCTGCTTCTGTAAGAAGGACAGCGTCTGTTAAGACGGCGCCAAGCCACCCCTTTACTAATCCTCAAATACTATGACATTACTACCTCGAAAGAAAGTCCTATTTCTTATCACCAAGTCAAATTGGGGTGGCGCTCAACGCTATGTCTATGACTTAGCTACTAATCTTGACCGGGAAAAATTTGAGCCGGTGGTGGCTTTGGGTGGTAATGGGATACTGGCCGATATGCTGGAAAATGCTGGAATCAGGGTCATAAATATTGAGTCCCTCGGGCGCAATATTTCACTAAAAAAAGAATGGGTTTTCGCCCGCGAACTATGGCAGATATTGCGAGTGGAACGTCCCGACGTTTTTCACGTTAACAGCTCCAAGGCCGGTGGTGTCGGAACGCTCCTTGGACGTTTATTAAGAGCCCCAAACGTAATTTTTACTGCTCACGGCTGGGCTTTTAACGAAGACAGACCACTCTGGCAAAAGTTAATCACAAAGTTTTTGCATTGGATCACCGTTCTTTTATCACATCGCACCATTGCAGTTTCCAGCGCTATTGTCAAAGAAATGAATTGGCCGGGGGCGCTTAGAAAAATGAAGATAGTAAATCCTGGACGCACCATTGGACCAATGTATCAGAAGATTGAGG
>MFMT01000041.1:13745-14243 GCA_001783565.1 Candidatus Kaiserbacteria bacterium RIFOXYD1_FULL_42_15
TTCCCGCGCCTACTACCCTACCAATCTGACCCTTGGCTCGTCTGTGTGGCCGAGCTTCATCCCATCAAACGCCACCATATTTTAATTGAGGCCATAAGCGAACTGGTAAAAAATTACCCCACCCTCCGTCTGATTCTTATTGGAGACGGAGAGCTGAGGAGTGCTATTGAAAAACGAATAGTAGATGCCGATTTAACAGAAAATATCTTTGTTTTGGGGAACATTACCGAAGCGGCTCGTTTCCTCAAGGCCTTTGATATGTTCGTCCTGGCTTCCAAATCTGAATCGTACGGCTACGTTCTTCACGAAGCTGGTTTAGCTGAATTACCAGTAGTGGCGACCAACGTTGGTGGCATTCCAGATATAATTATTAATAATCAGAGTGGACTTTTAGTTCCACCTGATGATATTTCTGCCATCCATGAAGCCATAAAGAAGTTAATAGACAATCCCGATTTAGCTAAATCATTAGCTAATAATCTGTTAGAGAAGATGAGT
>MFMT01000041.1:14339-34323 GCA_001783565.1 Candidatus Kaiserbacteria bacterium RIFOXYD1_FULL_42_15
TCATTCATGCCATTCCAAGAGCTTTGGCCATTGCCACTACCACCAGTAATGCTACACCATGTATTTGCTGGTATCAATTTACCAACCCGATTCACCCTCTGATTTTCAAATTTGAATACCATTGTATAAGAAGTACGATTCAAACCCCCAATATTACCCTGGTTATAAAGATATCCATTTGCCCCCGTGTAGGTTGGGTCCTTTGGTATCGGACTAATGTATGGCGTTATATTAGCCGTTCCCGAGTTCATATTTACCACCTGCGATGAAGTTGGATTGGTAGGATACAGACCGTTGTTCGCATTACGATATAGCTCTAGAGCAATTTGTAATTGTTTAATGTCTGAAAGCCGTCCAGCATCACGAGCGGATGAACGAGCACTACTTAGTGACGCTAAAACCGTGGACGCTAAAAGACCAATAATGGCAATCACCACCATTAGTTCTATCAGAGTAAATCCTCGTTGTGACTGAATATTTGGTTTTAGTGTCCGAAGTTTCATACTCAAATATTATAAATACAGTATAACAATTATCAAATGTCTATTTGGCCTAAAATTAGTAATAGTGGATAAGAGATTTTTATCGTAGAGAGCGGATTATAATGTAATTAAGATTAAAATAAACTTTTATTTATATGACACAAATTGAATTTAATGATGAAAGCCCGATCAATCGAAATGTCCGACCGCACCAAACCAGTTCCGGCTTTTCAAAAAAACTTATCAGCTGGGGATTAGCAAAAAATGAGCAACAAGCCAACATCTATTTATTCATCTTGGTGGTAATTATGTTTGGTTTGATTATTTATATGAACATCAACACCTTTTCTGCTCCAGCAATTGATGTTGTAGAAGACCCAGCCCTGGTTCCTTAAAAATTACCGAAAATTATTTAGGCCAAAAACATTGAATCTGTTTCTAATTCCAGTGTCATATTTTTACGAGAATAACGACGCATTGCTAATACCATAGCAATGGCCAAAAACTCAGTTATTAAGTGGGACCCGCCATAACTAAGAAAAGGTACCGTGGTACCGGTAACCGGTAACAGTCCGATATTCATGCCAATATGAACAAAAAAATGACTGACGAGTAGAATGGCTACCCCACAAGCAAAGAGTGTTTCAAAATTACTAGCGCCATGAGCGGCATGATATAGCAGTCGCCAAATCACCACTCCGAAGCAAAAAAATAGCAGTAAAACACCTAATAGACCCCACTCTTCGGCAAAAGCAGCGAAGATGAAGTCTGTCTCATATTCTGGTAAAAATAGTAATTTTGATTGAGTACCATAACCAATTCCTTTTCCCAACAACTCCCCCGATCCCACCGCCACGGTTGATTGATAAGCATTGTATCCAGCCCCCTGTATATCCTGGAGCGGGTTAAGAAAGGTGGCAATGCGTTGCTTTTGATAATCATGAAAACCAAATTGCCACATACCGCCAAAAGTAATCGCCCCTAGAAGAAAAACTATCATCAGGTGACGAAATTTTATTCCCGCTACCAGGATCATGCCAAACCAAATAAAGAATAAAATAATGGCCGAACCGAAATCTGGCTGGATAAATACCAGGGCAAACACCCCAAAAGTATACAGACCAGAAATGATGATGTGTCTAAAATCACCAATCATTTCGTGACGCTTGGAAAAATATTTAGCCAGCACAATAATCAAGACCAGCTTGGCCGGATCAGATGGTTGCAGACTAAAAAAACCAAAATTAAAACGACTTTGTGCTCCAAGGGTGACCTCTCCAATAACTAATACCAGTATTAGAGCAATGATAGTGGCCAAATAAACAAAAAAAGTAGTATTACCAACTCTAAAAAATCGGTAGTCTGGTAAAAGAGCTAAGACAAAAGTCATTACCGCTATTCCAATCCACCACAGCTGTTTATTAAAATAGATATTTTCGCCCTGATAGGAATACATGGTTACTAAACCAAAAAAAGTTAGCAATAACATGGCCACAAACAGGATACCGTCAAACGACTGAAAGAAAACTCGTAATCCGTGCATACCTACAGCATATACAAACTAAGGATAGGTTGCAAAGCCAGCATTAGTTTTGGGAATGATATCAATACGGGCGGCCCCCTCTTCGCAAATATCGGCGGTGATGGTTTGGTAGATATTACCCAGCGTGGCGGTCGTGGGGGCGTTGTAGGCCATACCCGGGGTTGAAGCTGCTTGTCTTAGAAAGTCCATATTAACTTCTCCTCCTAGACCGATAGTATAAATAGTGACATCGTCGTCTTTAAGAGATTTTGCTTGTGTTAGAGCAAAGACCTCTGGCTCTGGCTCTGGCTCGTTGGCTAAGCCATCTGTCAAGAGAACCACGACCCGACGAGCCATGTCATTGTGTTTGACTGATGACAATTCGTTTTTGGCAGACTGAAATGCGGACCCGGTATTGGTGCTACCAGTTTCTTCTTTGGAATCAATTTTTAATTTACTAATTAAATCTGAGGCGGTACTAAAAGTATGCGCTAATGATAAAACAGTGGTTGATTTAGTGGCAAAAGTAACCACAGACACCTGATCATTAGGACGAAGATTATTAACAAACGCACCAGCTGATTTAAGGACTGACGAAATTGGTTCTGGTGGAACACCGCCATCATTATTCATACTGCCTGAGAGGTCAATGGCCATTACCACATCAGTCGGGACGTCACAACTACGAATGGTTTTGGCAATGGGGCGAGGCCAAGTAAAGACAACATCAGCTTGGCCACGACCAGGA
Organism: Candidatus Kaiserbacteria bacterium RIFOXYD1_FULL_42_15; assembly: GCA_001783565.1. Taxonomy (GTDB): domain Bacteria; phylum Patescibacteriota; class Minisyncoccia; order Phycocordibacterales; family UBA918; genus OLB19. Next base: position 17,092 of record MFMT01000041.1, read on the forward strand.
ATATTTTTTATAAAGGTTTGTGAGGCGGTCAGAGGGACGCCCTGAGCATTAAAAATTGTCGCCACCACTTCCACGTCTCTTGATTCATTCAAATCAGTGTTACTCAAAGTGACATTAAGACGAGGACGAACATCAGCTCCCAGTAATTGTAAATTGGCGGTTTTGAATTGTGAACGACTAAAGGTTGATGGTAACCACAATTTAACTGGGCTGAGTTCTAGAGTTGTTTCTGTCGGCTCACGTGAGCCAGTTTCAATTCTGCCTTCAAAGATAGGGTAAGTGTTATCTGGTGGTAAAACAGTTGTACCGCGGCGCTCGGTAATCAGACCAGATTTGTCATATAACTTGAAAATATACTCAATGGCGGGAGTACCAATGCCTTTATTATTATTTTCAACATAAGCCACAGCATTGTATTGGCCATCAGTTATCTTAAAACTCTTGGCCCAAGCCACCACTGGTTGAGATACTGTAAAAGCACAGATACGAGTACAAGAGCCACTACAATCAACTGCCAATTCGGAGCCATTTTGTATATTGTCAAAACAAGTGGCTGGAGCGTACAAATATTTATAATAACCTCCAACTATCAGCAGTGACAAAATAACCAAATAGCCGGTACCATATTGAACCCTTCGCCAAAATGCCCAGAAGCGAAAACTTTTCATTGCCATAGTATAGCAGACATAAATGCCCGCCCCGGACCAAAGACATGCGCAAGGCACAGCAGAGGTTCAACAGGGCGGGCATAAGGGCGACAGTGGTGGAGCGAAGACCACTGGAATAAAGCGACACTATCGGTCGATGGATATGTAGGTCATAAGTACACCCACACACTCATCTTCCCCAGAATCACCCCGCCCTTGTTCAAGGTAAACTTAACTGCGGTAAGTATAACATACTTATCTAAAAATACAATATTATATCCGTAAATCTCAAAACTACTGGATTGCTTCCTTATAGATAAACGAATGAGTGTCGTAAAAATAAGACGTAACGTAGTGTAGTTTTATTTTTATGACCGAGTGAGTGAAATTTGTATGATAATACAGACGCTGTCCACTCGCTCGCTATTTTGTTTCCTGCCGCGCTGTGGCTCGCAAAGACGGAACAACGGATGACGTGGATTGCTTCGCCTCCCTTAACAGCGGCTGTATACCTTGTCAGTATTTTTACAAAATACTAGGCAAGGTCTGGCGAAGTGCAAGAATTTTTATTAGGGATAAAAAATTCTACGTATGAAAAATATAATCGCTACGCTCATTATTTTACACAACATTGAGTCACTTCTCCGCTTACAGCGGCTGTATACCTTGTCAGTATTTTTACAAAATACTAGGCAAGGTCTTGCGAAGTGACATTGAGTCACTTCTCACCCTCTCTGTTAAAACAAAAAACCACCCTCTAAGGTGGTTTCCTGTAATTCAAGACTCAAAGTTGGCGCCTACCTACTCTTCCCCTTGCGGAGTACCATCGGCGATGGAGAGCTTAACTGCCGTGTTCGGAATGAGAACGGGTGTACCCCCTCCGCTAAAGCACCAACTTTCAATCTTGAATTTTATTTGACTGTTACTATCGTGTAAGATGAGACCATTCGAAAGGAATGGTACCCGGCCAAGGAATCGAACCTTGGATCTCTTCTTTAAACCGTGATGGAGTGTAAGTTTTACCTCACGACCCTACAAAAGTAGGTCCCAACATTGGTTACGCCCTCAAGCGCATAAAAGAATGCTCTACCGTTGAGCTACCTGGCTCATTTTACACGATATTAACTTTGCATATTCTAATTTATGTATCTTTCAATACAATCGACTTTGGTAACACAATTCATCCAGCCCTGAATAGGGTCGGACAAGCACTCTTCAAAAATTGTCAGCTTCTTTGGTACAACATTCTTGTTCGGTATACTGTCTTACCACATGTGCACATAAATTGAATGAAATTCGAGGCGGGTTGCTGGCAATAATGCGAGTGGGACACGAAGTCCAGCGAGCATTATTGCCAGCGACCCAACGAAGAAGTTCGTCAATTTTGTGCACATGATGATGTACAGCGTTCCTTACAGGAATTACGTCCTATTAGTACACCTTGACTCCATGCATTGCTGCACTTCCATCTAGTGCCTATCAACCAGATCATCTCTCTGGGGACTTAATGATATCTAATCTTAGAGTTGGCTTCCCGCTTAGATGCTTTCAGCGGTTATCCATTCCCAACATAGCTACTCGGCAGTGCCACTGGCGTGACAGCCGATAGACCAGAGGTCAGTTCATCCCGGTCCTCTCGTCGTTGATTCCCCTATTTCTAGGAGCACAGACTATATCTTCACCCGTCCGTACTAAAAGTACGATGAGGGCGATGGCATGTAACCCATATGAGCAGTCATTTTCAAAGAAATGATTCCTCTACATATAAGTTGGGCGCAAGTGCGCCACAGTCGTTACGGGGTCAAACCCAAACGATTAAGCAATACTTCTTTACTCAGAGTTGCGTTACTTTTGTAGTTAGAGTTTCTGATAACAAAAACTAAATCTACTAGGGTGCGCAATTCTTGTTCACACAATTCGCTTATTTTTTTCAGTTTTAATAATGCACAAGCATGCAGTAAAGCATCAGCTTGAACAATTTTAAACCGAATAAACGGACGGAGTTTCACAAGTACCTCTTGTATTGAAGCAAAACCATTAACTCTCAGCTCGGTCATCCCATCTTTACGATGAGATATGTAACCAATGCCAAGCACTTTACGAATCCACAAAAGTGGTTCTTCGTGGCGAGTATCTTGATAGAGACATAATGTAGCCATAAATCTGACGCCACGACTAGTGTCGCTGCGTAATTTAACCTGCAACATTAAGCTTCCGTCTCCATCAAGGAAACCAGCAATGTATGCTAAATCTGTTTTGGATCGACTTCCCACGGTATTATCATATCAATATTCCGGTCCTCAAGCGAGTTTAATACACACAGGACCGCGGTGTATTAACCTCTAAAACCAGACTTGACGTAGACTTCACCGTTATAAGCCATGTTGTCATCATGAATCTCTTCATGAAGTAGCAATTTACTTACTAGGGACAAATCTCTTCAAATATCGACGCCTGCAGTAGATAGGAGACCAACCTGTCTCACGCATTTTGTTTACTCACATTACTATGAGGATCGGACTGTATCTTCACCTTTATTAAAGGTGTCTGGCGTTCAGTCTCTACGGGCACACTACACACTAGGTAGTCTTTCCCTCGGTATTGCCCTTGTTTTCACAATTGGGTTCTACCGATATAAGCCAGCTTGTCGATATGTATTACTACACATCGCCGCCGTGATGGTTGGTTCTTTTCTTTATTTCAATAAACGAATACTCAATGGGGTTTAGACGGTACAAGTACCAATTCAAATACTTTCGTATTAGAACCTGTACGGTCTAAACCCAGCTCGCGTGACTTTTTAATTGGCGAACAGCCAAACCCTTGGGACCTGCTCCAGCCCCAGGATAAGTCGAGCCGACATCGAGGTGCCGAACTGTGCCGTCGCTATGGACGCTTGGGCACAACTAGCCTGTTATCCCCAGGGTAACTTTTATCGGGTAATCTCCGGCCGCATCTAACGCGGACCATCGGTTCACTATGCTCTACTTTCGTATCTGTTTGGCACCTACGCCTTACAGTCAAGCTGGTTTATGCCATTACACTATCAGCACGGTTTCCATTCGCGCCTAACCAACCTTGAGACCCCTCCGTTACTTTTTGGGAGGGTAGCGCCCCACTAAAACTGCCTGCCACGCACTGTCCCTAATTGATTTTTTCAACCAGGTTAGAAACTACCAAAATTAAGATGGGTATTTCATATTGCGACTCCACGGTACCCGAAAGCCCGCTTCAAAGTCTCCCCACTATGCTACACATAAATTCAATAGCCTCAATACGAAGCTACAGTAAAGCTCCTGGGGTCTTTTCGTCTATCTGCAGGTACGCGGCATCTTTACCGCGATTGTATTTTCACCGAGCAGGTCCTCGAGACAGTTTCCCACTCGTTACGCCATTCGTGCACGTCGGAACTTACCCGACAAGGAAATACGCTCTATATTCCCTATTCGCTTGCACAATAGGACTCTATCTTTACCCGTTACTCCCGATAAATCGGAGGGCACTTGGGTATCTAGCATCTGGTCTCTTGTTGGCTAGATTTGGATTATGCGCACATTTCGGTGCGCAAGGTAACTATGGCTAGGATGTTTACCAATGAGACCTTGCGGTCTCATATAATCGTTCCAATCCGTCAGCGCATTGAGCCAACCTAGGACATCGAATGTCCTAGGTTGGTAATAACACGCTGAACCTTAGAACGATTATAGTTATCGCTGACATTTACTGGGGCTTATACAGTCCAGCAATACAATCCGAAGATCATATCACCCCCCGTACTTAACCTTCCAGCATAGGTCAGGCGTCACCCCCTATACATCCTCTTGCGAGTTCGCAGGGAGCTGTGTTTTTGATAAACAGTCGGCAGGAAATCTTTCGCTGCGGCCCAATACACCACTTTAGCCTCAACTTCTATAGACGCCGTGCAGCTGCTTGCAGCTCATCAGCATCTTTTTTGTCTGCATAAGCAGAAATGACGAGCTCGTCGCCATCTTCAAAAATAATCCAGACCAAATTTTTCGCACCACGCAATCACTTTGCCACGTGCTTCTTTAAGTGTTTTTAATCTTGCCACCACTTTTCTTCTTTCCATTGTTGAGGACAAAGTGGTGCATTGGGCAGGCCTTATCCCTAAGTTACGGCCGCTTATTTGCCGAGTTCCTTGAGGACCTCTCACTCGTTCGCCTTAGTCTTCTCGACTCTACCACCTGTGTCGGATTGCGGTACGGAACCGTTATGTTTATGCTTAGAAGTTTTTCTTGGAAGCGTGCTCCCTAACATCAGATCGGCCGAAGCCTCACCTTTAGACTGAACTCGGGCTAACGCTAGACGGATTTGCCTATCTAGCACCCTCGAACCTCCTACGACAATCCAATAAGTCGCGTTAAGTACAACCCTCCGTCCCTCCATCGCAACATAACAGTGTGCAGGAATATTAACCTGCTATCCATCGAATCCCCCTTTCGGGATTTCCTTAGGACCGACTAACCCTTCGCTGATCAACATAGCAAAGGAAACCTTGGTATTTCGGCGGACGGGGGTCTCACCCGTCTTGCGGTTACTTGTGCCGGCATTCTCACTTCGCATCGCTCCACCGCGGCTCTCGCCTTGGATTCATTGCAATACGAACGCTCTCCTACCACTCGAACGCATCACGCTGCGCGCGATGCTACAGTTAAATAGTTAAATGGTTGCAAAGTTGCATAGTGGCGCGCGAAACGCGTACAATGCAACCGTTCAACTTTTAAACTATGCAACTGCACATCACATGCAATGTGATGCGCTCGAATCCGCGATTTCGGTAATATGCTTGAGCCCCGATCATCTTCGGCGCAAGGACTCTCGATCAGTGAGCTGTTACGCTATCTTTAAAGGATGGCTGCTTCTAAGCCAACCTCCTGATTGTCGGAGAATCCTCACCTCCTCAAGTTGCACTGAGCATATATTTAGGGACCTTAATCGGCGATCTGGGCTGTTTCCCTTTCGACCAATGGAGCTTCGCCCCCACAGTCTAACTGCCGTGCTATAACCTACTGGTATTCGGAGTTTGATAGGAACAACGAGATTTCTCCCTGTTTGTTCCTGCCAGTGCTCTACCCCCAGAGGGATCACACGACGCCAACCCAAAAGCTGTTTCGGAGAGAACCAGCTATTACGGAATTCGATAAGCTTTTCACTCCTTACCACAAGTCATCCGATGGTTTTGAACGGCCAACCGGTTCGGGCCTCCACGACCTATTACAGTCGCTTCACCCTGCTCATGGCAAGCTCATCCCGCTTCGGGTCGTACCCCTATCCTATATTTTCGCGCTATTCACGCTCGCTTTCACTATGCCTCCGTGGGATTACCACTTAGACGAAGGATAAAGGTACACTCGCCGGCTCATTCTTCAATAGGCACGCCGTCACCCAGCACTTTGTTTTTGAATTCATTCCAAAACAAAGTGCTGGGCTCCGACTCCTTGTAAGTTTTAGGTTTCAGATCTATTTCACTCCCCTCTCCGGGGTTCTTTTCACCTTTCCCTCACGGTACTTGTTCACTATCGGTATAAGAGAATATTTAGCCTTTCCAGTTAGTTCTGGTAGATTCATTCGGGCTATTCGTGTCCCGAACTACTCAGGAACAGAATCAGATGAGTTGTATATATTTCGAATACAGGACTATTACCTACTGGGGTCGCGCTTTCCAACGCATTTTTCTATACATACATTTTGTAACTCATTGCAACTAAATGCCAACTCTGCCCTACAACCCCATTCATGTAAACACGAATGGTTTGGGCTGTTCCCGTTTCGCTCGCCGCTACTAAGGGAATCGCAAGAACCTTCTTCCTGAACGTAATGGTACTTTCGCATCACCGCTCAAGATAAATCCAGAACGTGATGCTAGGCATCCGTTCAGAAAGAAAGTTCCGTTTATTGCTTTCTATTCCTCCAGGTACTGAGATGTTTCACTTCCCTGGGTGCGCATCTGCATACACAGATTCCTGCTGAAAGCAGGAGGGTTTCCCCATTCGGAAATTTCCGGGTCGAAGGTTATTTGGCACCTCGCCGAAACTTATCGCAGCCATATCACGTCCTTCATCGCTTCTCTTATCCTAGGCATCCACCTAAAACCCTTACATTCCTGTAAGGAACGTTGTACACCATCGCTACAGCGATGGTGTACAACGTTCCTTCCTTTGTTCGCTCGCTCGGTCATGGAAGAGTAAACTCTTCCATGACCCTCGCTCGCTCCAAAGTAAAGGAACTACACCATCGACTGCATAAGGTATTCATCCGATCCAAACATAAATGCTGTACACCGCTGTACAATTTTCTTGTCCGACCCTAACAGGGCCGGATTGAGTGTGTCCAGAGATACATACTCTGGACGTTTGTGTTTGCCCGGCCCTTGTTAGGGTCGGACATGGTGCATCAGGGACGAAAAGACCCAAGTCAGCGGCAAAGCCGACTCATTTGTCTTAACCTGACACACCTTACCTTGTCAGTAGTGCAACCGCTTGCCGGGCACACTACTAACCTGCCTGTGTATGTCGAGTACACAGGACTTGCGGAACAGACCTTATCAATCTGTTCCTTAGAATATGCAATTCGCTCGCTTGCGCGAGACAAACCATCATTCGCTTAGTCATGCGAGTGAAAGTAGGAACACTATGTATTCACACTTTCACTCGCGCAACATTCACTCATGATGTCTGTCAAATAAACTGCGTACCTCCGTGATTTGAAATAAAAAGTCCGCGTTTCCGCGGCAACACATTCGCACTGGGCGAAATGTTATGCGCGGGTGCGTTTCTTTGTGTTCAATATCATAGTTACGTGCTGGCTATTCTATAGGAAATGAAATTAAAGTCAAGCACTTACTCTGGATATTTATTCCGCCTTCTCTTCTTATAATAAACAACTCAGCAAAGGCCAGGTAATCTGGAATTTATATACATAATTGACCCCTGTTTTGGACGCGGTGGACACCAAAATAGTAAATGCTAAATATGGAATATTGGATAGAGAATATGGAAATAGTGACGACGTGGATTGCTTCGTTGCGATTCGCAAAGACGTTTTCTTGCAACCGTTAATTGCTTCGGTGAGTTGGATGTATGATGGAGTCGCGGATAATTTGCCCTGGGGTAGGGGCAAATTACTCGCGAAAATTCGCTATTGTCGCTACGCTCTGTAGCTCATTTCATCCCCTAAACGATCCTCTATGAAGCTCATCACGCACTCCGATTTTATCAACCAGCACTTGGTGTTTGTAATCAAATAAATCACGAGTTAATTTATCGTACATTCCTACCCGATAAAGTAAGTCTTCGTTCGCCATCACCGCAAACCGAATTTCGACACCGATTTCAGATTCCAAGGCACGGATAGCTTTTTCAACTTTGGCCTGGGAAAATTTCTTCATGGCAATCAGGACGTCTAGTTGTTGTTCGAATTCACGAACAAAGACTCCGGCAACCACTAGAAAATCAATCGTCCCCGCTTTACGTAAATGAGCCAAAAGATTTTTACCATCAATCGGCGCTGTTTCAAAAAGAAAAGTTTGCAGAGCTTGGAGTTCTGGAAAACTTTTATCGAGAGCAAACCCGAGCACTTTCATTTTCTTGGTCTTCCCATCAATCGGCACATACATTGTTCGTCTTACAATCACACCTGCTTTCTCTAGAGCACTAATTTCTGTACGTGCAGTTCGACGCACCAATCGAGCTCGTTTACTGATATCGTCAAAGGTAAATTCCTTGGAAGGATTAAAGAGAAAAAACCGGAGGAGTTTTACTCGAGCTTGGCTACCAAATAGAATTGAAAGTGGATCTGCCATATCAGATTATTGATTATTGTCTGGATTATAGCATTTTAATATAAATGCAAGTATTGACGCGCGGGCGTGGGTGATGCGAATATGACCAAATTTATCCAAACATTAGAAAAGGGCCACCAAACAGGGGCCCATTCCCAATCACGAGTTCGGGTTACCTACCCTACGGCCGATAACTTTTCATCAATAAGTCTTTCATCGCGCCAGCGGTCCGCCAAGTACTCAACATAATCTTGATGTTTAATGAGAAAGTTATCTTCAAACTCACCATAAAATTTCTTGCTGTCCTCATCCCTCAGATCCAGCTCGGCCTTGAACCATACGAGCAAGGATGCTATCCCTTTATCTTTGGCATGGTAGCGATAGGTTATTTCCACATGCGAAATAATTTCACCCATTTTTTATTCTCCTCTGATTGGACAAAAAAAATATCACACTAATCAAAAAATAGCAATGATTAAAGCCCACCAGACTGGGGGTGTGGCAATCCAGGGTGGGACAACGTGGATTGCTTCGTTGCGACTCGCAAAGACGAACGGGTAACGTTGATTGCTTCGCAAGCTCGCAATGATGACCCACCCATTCGTTTTTGTGAGTGAGAAATGACCCAATGTCATTTTGCAAGACTTACCCAGCTATTTATATAGAGCGATAGCGAAATATAGTAGCGAGTGGGTGGGGTACAATCCCGGTAGAGGAGATGGAGTGTTACAGGACCAACGGAACAATCCACCACATACCAACAATAAAACCCAGCCAATATGACCGGGTTTTATTGATGACAGATTAGTATTACTTCAAAGTAACCTTTGCACCTGCTTCTTCCAATTTAGCCTTTAGGGCTTCAGCATCCTCTTTCTTCATTCCTTCCTTTACCACAGATGGAGCGGCATCCACCATATCCTTTGCCTCTTTAAGACCTAGACCAAGTACTTCTTTGACTGCCTTGATAACAGCAATCTTTTGAGCACCAGCTTCGGTAAGTTCAACTGTAAATTCTGACTGTTCGTCGGCAACAGCGCCAGTGGCGGCTGAGCCGGCTACGGCTACAGCTTGAGCAGAAACACCAAAGTGTTTTTCCAGAACCTTTACTAGAGCATGGAGCTCAAGAACGGTCATCTTTTCTACTTCTTCAACAATCTTTTTAAATTCTTTGGGAATCTCTACTGCTTCTTCTTTTGCGACTTCTGCAGTAGCGGCTGGGGTTTCGACAACTTCTGGGGTAGTGGCCACTTCTGGAGCCGCAGTTTCTTCTACGGCTACTTCTGAGGTTGTATTTTCGTCTGACATATTTTAGCTTTTAGTGTTTAGTAATTAGTAATTAGGATTCATAAAAATGCTATGCACTCTTCTTCTCTGCCAACGCATTAAGAGCCACTGCAAGTCCCTGAATTGGTGAGTTGATAACATTAACGAACATACCACGCAGAACATGAAGTGATGGGATTGATGCAATCTCAGTCATCTCTGCCTCATCTTTGTAGACACCTTGGAAAACTCCACCGACAATTGAAATTTTGTCTTTGAATTTTGTAGAAAAATCTAGCATTGATTGAGCTGGAGCCATTGGATCTTCACTGTACACCACAGCGATTTCACCGCCGAGCACTGGCATCTCACCGGTGAAAGTGCCTTGAAAAGCGCGCTTCATCAGTGTTTTCTTGGCTACGAAATAACCAACACCTTTCTCGCGCAGTTCTTTTCGCATGGCAGTGGTATCTGTTACGGAAAGTCCCTTGTAATGCACAAAGACTATTGAATCAGCGGCGTCTTTTAATTCAGTTAGCTTAATTAAAATGTTTTGCTTCTTTGCTTTTGTAATTGCCACAATATTGGGTTATTACATCTCTTGATAAATACAGGCCCACGACAAACTAAAAATAGTTCGTCCTAGGCTTCGACCCCAATACAAAATGTAATATGTAGTTGGACCTCGGCTGGTATATGTACGGCCATACATATATTAGAGGATAGTGACCCTACCCCACCAACTGTCTTGAGCCTGCTATAAGGTACTATAGCAAATAATATGAAAAAGGGAAGACTTGGTACTGGTACTGGATTGCTTCGTTGCCACTCGCAAAGACGTGCTTTGATACAAATTTAGTTAGAAGGTATCCTTTCTTTTTATAAGATAACCATTACGCGTCTAGTTACCAGCAAAAAACGTCTCTCTACCAACACAAGAACCGTTAAGTAATCAAGAAAACTCATTCTGTCTCCCCCTTTATCTTCTCGGTCTGTGCACCAATTAAGGTGGAGACCAATTGCAGTAAGGCAGACACAGCCGAGACTGACAAAAATATAGCCAAGTAATAGACCCATGGTGTAATCAGATAGAAAAATGTCACCATGGCGGCCAGCCACATTCCCAAGCACCACTGGCAAGAAAATAAATCAGCAATAGTGCGCCTTGGACCGGAAATTGGTTTTTCTAAAACATAACCATTCCCTAAATCCCTTAAATTGTAAAATTGTTCTCGAAACCATTTTGTGATTTGGTCATACATAAATAATCGCGTCAGCCGAAAAGTAGACAGTGTAATCAGAGTGAAATCAACCCAAGTTAATTCACTAAATGGTATTCTGACCTCAGTATCTAAAATAATTGTCCCTATAACAACAAGCATTAGGAAAAACATGCTAAAAACGAAATTCCAAAAATATTGATCAGTAACTCTAATCATACTTAATACCTATACTATATATGAGCACCAAATCCAACAATTAGAACAAATATCAGCGTCCCAGCTATTACAGCCACAAAATTAAACAGAAATTTGTAGAAAGTCTGGTTGAACATTACTTATAGTATAGCGCATTTTTGAATCAATTAAATAGTATTGTCAGTATGGAATCTTACACTCCAGAAAACAGTGGGCTTTGCGGTTCAGAGAATAAACTCGCTCACGACCTCGCTCTACTACCTCGACCGCATTAAGGGATTTTAGAATATTTAAGTGATGGGTTATGGTTGGCTGACTAAGACCTAGATGCCCTGTAAGGACACCGACAGTTTCTCCTTTACTAGACTTTCCCAGCAAGCAAATCAGTTTATAACGACTTCTAACACCCACCGCCTTAAAACAATCAGGACATAACTCATCATCATCCATACCACTTTTATCAACCCAAACTGGCACTTTATAGGTTTTTTCTACTGGACTTTTTTTCATTGTATTCTCTATTTTATTATCCACCTTGACTTTACTATTACATCGATACCCGTCTATGTATAATGAGGTACATCCAAAGGATGCGCCTTTCCACAATACTAATCATAATATCACGCGCGGTCTAAGAGACTATCCACTAACCCTCTTGCTAATCATAAAGTTTCAAATTTTGAGCGAAAATTTGCTAGTTTGAGGAAGCATATAGATATATGTTGACGAAAAATAGCTAATTTGCAGCCAAATATTTGGAATCTTTTGGTGGCATATGGGGTTAGTTGATGGGCTCTGACCACCAACTGTTTTAATAACCCATACGTATGAAAAAACAAACCAAAAAATCTCCAATCTACATTGTAAAACGTGACGGTTCTATCAAAGAATTTCAAATTTCCAAGGTAATCCGTGCCGTTGAAAAAGCAATGCGAGCTACTGGCGAGACACAGAAGAATGCCCCAGAGAAAATTGCCCAGTCTATTCTGACGACTCTGGTAGCAGAAGCAAAAAAATCTGCCGACTTTAAGCCAACCGTGGAAGGAGTGCAGGACTTGGTGGAAAAAGAATTGATGCAAGATGGCTATCTTGAGACAGCTAAGGCATACATTTTGTATCGTGAACAACACTCACATATCCGGCGCATGGTTAGCACCGAGTCAATTGACCTGGTTGACCGCTATCTTGATCGCGCCGACTGGATGATCAAGGAAAACAGTAATATGGGTTATTCTCTGCAGGGACTAAATAATTATATCGCTTCAGAAATTAGTAAGACTTATTGGCTTGACAAAATTTATCCGAGTGAAGTACGAGATGCCCATACTTCTGGAGATTTTCATCTTCACGACCTCAACCTACTCTCAGTCTACTGTGTCGGTTGGGATTTATACGACTTGATGATGCGTGGCTTTGGTGGTGTGAGCGGAAAGCTACATAGCGCCCCACCCAAGCACTTCCGGTCTGCCCTTGGTCAAATTGTAAACTTCTTTTACACCCTTCAGGGTGAAGCTGCTGGAGCGCAGGCCTTCTCAAATTTTGATACCTTGCTCGCTCCACTGATATGGCACGACCATCTTTCTTTTGAAGAGGTTAAACAAGCCATCCAGGAATTTGTTTTCAATGTGAATGTACCGACTCGCGTTGGTTTCCAAACTCCATTTACCAACATCACTATGGATTTGACCGTCCCTGAATTCTACAAAAAACAACGGGTGATTCGGGGCGGGGTCAAAACAGACGACACTTACGGTGAATTTCAACGGGAAATGGACATGCTTAACCGTGCTTTTCTCGAGGTCATGTCTGAAGGAGACGCCACGGGCAGAGTCTTTACCTTCCCTATCCCTACCTATAACATCACTAAAGATTTTGATTGGGATAATCCGCGGGTGACCATGCTGTGGGAGGCATCGGCTAAATATGGCATTCCTTATTTTTCCAACTTTATTAACTCAGACATGAGTCCTGATGATGCCCGTTCTATGTGTTGTCGCCTGCGCATTGATAACCGCGAACTACAAAAACGAGGCGGTGGGCTTTTTGGTGCCAATCCCTTGACGGGTTCAATTGGGGTCGTGACCATCAATCTACCGCGCATTGGTCTGACCGCCAAAACAAAAAAACAGTTCTTTGCCCAACTAAATAATCTGATGGACATTGCGAAGGAAAGTTTGGAAATAAAACGAAAAGTTCTTGAGGAAATGACCGAAAAAAATCTTTACCCTTATACTAAACATTACCTGTCTTCAGTCAAAGAAGCATATGGTGCCTATTGGACAAATCATTTTTCTACGATTGGCTTGGTGGGGATGAACGAGGCGTTACAAAATCTGCTCGGGGTTGATATTGGTGATGAACAGGGTCGTAAATTTGCCGAAGAGGTCTTGGAACATATGCGCGCTCGGCTATCTGATTATCAAGAAGAAACTGGAAATAACTACAACCTGGAGGCCACACCGGCCGAAGGGACGTCATATCGCTTGGCGCTTCTTGATCAGAAAAAATATGATAATGCCATTTTTGCCAATGGGCGAGGCAAACAAGACATTGACCCATTCTATACCAACTCCACCCATCTACCAGTAAATTACACTGATGATATTTTTGAAATTCTTGAACTTCAAGACGAACTACAAACCAAATATACCGGTGGCACTGTCATTCACTTTTTCATCGGTGAAAGAATTAATGATTCAGAAATAGTAAAAAAGTTAGTGAAGAAAATCTGTAGTACCTATCGTCTCCCCTACTTCACCATTACCCCCACCTTTAGTATTTGTGATACCCATGGATACATTGCCGGTGAGGCCTTTACCTGTCCAAAATGTCACGCCCTTTGTGAAGTCTACACGAGAATTGTTGGCTACTTACGTCCAGTGGAACAATGGAATAAAGGCAAGAAAGCTGAATATGATATTCGCCAGACAGTTCCGAAAGGTCATTCGGCCATCACGGCAGACGCTAAAACACCATGCGTATAGGCGGGTTACAGCGATGCTCACTAATTGATTTTCCTGGACAGGTCGCAGCTATTATTTTTACCATCGGGTGTAATTTTCGCTGTCCCTACTGCCACAATCCAGAGTTGGTGGATGAGACGGCCGACGAAATACCAGCCATAGAAGTCTTAGCTTTTTTACGCACTCGCATCGGCAAACTTGATGGTGTCACTATCACTGGCGGCGAACCAACCATGCACGATGACTTGATTCCTTTTATTAAAGAAATCAAGGAAATGGGATTCAAAGTAAAACTCGACAGTAACGGCACAAATCCAGCCATGCTAAAGGAAATAGAGAACGACAGACTAGTCGATTATCTAGCCATGGATATTAAGGCACCGTTCTCTAATTATGCCAGTGGTATTGGCAGGCCGGTTGATGTCAATAAAATTAAAGAAAGTGTGCGGTTGATTATGACCGGCTCTATTCCTTATGAATTTAGAACGACGGTTGTTAAGGCACTTTTAAGCCCTGAAGACATCATAAATATTGGCAAGGATATAAGGGGTGCAAAAAAATACTACTTACAGAAATTTGTTTCCAATAAAATTCTCAACCCGGGGTTTGTCAAAAAAACCACTTATACTGATGAGGAGTTTGAAGTCATTCAGGCCAGCATTAGTGAATATGTAGAGGAGTGCGGTATACGATAAAATTATGTCAAACAATTCTGTTTCAAAAACTATTTATCTTGATTATGCGGCCACCACCCCGCTCGCCTCGGCCGTGCATGAAGCCATGTTAGTGATAGAGCGTGATATCTACGGTAATCCGTCTTCAATGCATCGCGAGGGCAGACGAGCTTTTGATATTTTGGAACAAGCCCGACTGGATACCGCTACAGCCATTGGTGCCAAATCTAAAGAAATTATTTTCACTGGTTCTGGGACCGAATCAGACAACCTGGCTATTATCGGCATTGCTCACGCCTACAAAAAATTTGGCCGACATATTATTGTTTCGGCCATCGAACACAAAGCTGTGTTGGCTGCAGCACACCGTCTGGAATCGGAGGGATTTGAAGTCACGTATCTGCCGGTGTCCAGTGATGGGTTGGTGAATATTGAT
Source organism: Candidatus Kaiserbacteria bacterium RIFOXYD1_FULL_42_15 (assembly GCA_001783565.1). GTDB lineage: Bacteria > Patescibacteriota > Minisyncoccia > Phycocordibacterales > UBA918 > OLB19. Next base: position 32,297 of record MFMT01000041.1, read on the forward strand.
GAATGCATGGCCGCCGTTAGGCCAGACACAATCTTGATTTCTATCATGTATGCCAACAATGAAATCGGTACCATCGAGCCAATTACTTTGCTAACGGCTACCGTTAAAACTCTCCGCGGAGAAAACCCCACTCCCCTTTTCCACACTGATTCCTGTCAGGCGGTTGGGATGTTACCGGTAGATGTGACTACACTCGGAATAGATTTAATGACCATTAACAGCTCAAAAATTTATGGCCCTAAGGGAATTGGTTTATTATATCTGAAAAGTGGCGTGTACCTAGAACCGTTAATCGTCGGTGGGGATCAAGAATCCGGACGGCGCGCCGGCACCGAAAATGTTGCTCTTGCCCACGGCTTTGCCCTGGCGCTAAAAAACGCCGTAGCCAACCAAACACAGACCAACAAAAATATCACATCCTTGCGTGATTATTTTATCGAAAACCTTTTTACCATTTGTCCCGATATTATTCTAAATGGACACAAACAAAATCGCCTATCCAACAACGTCCACGTCTCTATCCCCTACATCGAAGGTGAATCGCTAGTGTTGATGCTAGATAAAGACGGGGTTTGTTGTTCAACTGGTTCGGCCTGTTCAGCGATTGACCTTATTCCTTCACACGTACTGCGCGCCATTGGCATTAATGATGAATTAATTCACGGCAGTTTGCGTTTTAGTTTAGGCACCAGCACTACCAAAGAAGAAATCGACTACACTGTTGTCAGTTTAGAAAAATGCATATCTACTTTACGTAGCATCACTGCCATGCCCCACATGTGGCAAAAAAATACCCTATGAAAAAGATAGCCCCATCATCAGATATTAATAGTTGTGATCAGGGTGGTTCTTGGTTATATAGCGATATTGTGAAGGATCATTTCTTTCATCCCCGCAATATTTTGATTGATGAAAAAGATTATGAATCGGACGGAATCGGTATTGTTGGTAGTCCGGCCTGTGGGGATGTGATGGTGGTTTGGATTAGAGTTGATGCAAAGAAACAAACTATCAGCGACTGCAAATGGCGCACATTTGGCTGTGCCTCGGCCATTGCCTCTACCTCTATGATGTCCGTTATGGCTACAGAAAATGGTGGACTAAATCTCAAACAAGCCAAGCGTCTGACTCCCGAAGCCATCATGGATAGACTGGGCGGATTACCTGATAGAAAGTATCACTGTTCGGTACTCGGACACTTGGCTTTGCGTGAAGCAATCGCAGATTATGAATCAAACCAACTTGAGAAAGTGAATTCGACTAAAAAAACCTCATCATGAAAGACTCAGAATACACCTGGACTATAGCCGACAAACGGGAGGAAACACCGAATGTCTATACGTTTTCGCTCATGATGGATATCCCTCGTCCGAACTTTATCGCTGGCCAATACCTAACCATTAAGCTCCCCGGCTACAACCCGGTAGAGGGTAAAGCATACAGTATTTCGAGCGCTCCGCATGAAAAGCATGTCACACTTTCTGTTAAAAAAATTGGTAATTTCTCGGCTGAAATTCTAGCCAAAGAAATCGGCGACACCATCATCACCACTGCTCCTTATGGTTTCTTTTATCCAGAAGAAGACGATGCGGACACTCTAGTTTTTCTCGCTGGCGGTATTGGCATTACTCCCTGCATCAGTAGTATCGACCAACTAAGCCATGACAAAGACAATCGCTTGCTTCACCTTTTTTATTCAAATCAAACCGTGGCTGACATTGTCTTTCATGAACGACTGTTAGAGTTGGCTAACCAAAACAAAAACTTTGCCTATCATTCATATATTACTAGACAAGCAGATGTCCCTACCCCACACGATAAAGGTCGTATAAATGTACCTGACATATTAGAAAAACTCCCCACACCACGATCAGCCACTTTCTTCATCTGTGGCGGAATGTACTTCACCCGAGACCTCTGGAAAACCCTCCGCTCCGCAAGTATTCCCGCAGAAAATATCTATACCGAAGGATTCTTTTAATTATAAAATCAACATCATTGCGAGTCGCAACGAAGCAATCCGTGTT
>MFMT01000041.1:34331-43308 GCA_001783565.1 Candidatus Kaiserbacteria bacterium RIFOXYD1_FULL_42_15
CCGTCTTTACGAGCCATAACGAAGCAATCTATGTCGTCACGTGATTATAGATTGCCACGTCACTCCGTTGCCACTTCGCTCCTCGCAAAGACGTAAACGGTTTCCACCACCGTCTTTGCGAACCGCAGTGAAGCAATCCACGTCGTCCGTCACGTCCGTCTTTACGAGACCCGCCTTTAGCTGCGAGCGAGGCACGGCAGGAAGCAATCCACATCATCACCGTGCATCAAGTTAGAACTACGTTTATAACATCACCCTAGGACCGGCCTAGGAAATTAAGTGATTTCATTCCCAATATACACATCAATTGCTACCTAGAAAATAAAATTATCTCCGACTGGGCCTTCGCCCTCGCCACCATAAGAAAATGCAAAACAGAAAGGTGATTATCCAAAAGATAACGGCTTGCATAACTATTAACCTATCTGCTGATGGTTCAAAAATACCGCCCCCAGGTTGTAAATTTACTGTTACCAATATATAACATGTAATGAAACCCCAGGAGAAGATCCATATAAGCCATTGTTTGAGGTATCGTGAAGATAGAAAGAGAAAAAAGATGAAGAAAGTCATTAGTGATAACGAAGCATAATAAAACGGACGATAATAATATTCAATAGCATTAAACCCACATAATCTAGTTTCAATACAATAGTTCCATTGCGTGGAAGAAAAAAAGAATAAAATTCCTAACAAAGAAATTATTGATCCTATGATAAAAAACTTATTATTAATTAATTTTTTCATATAAAATCAACAAACGTTTCAACTCAACTAATAAGTTATACAACTTCCAAAGATACTGCATCTCTTCCCCGCCATCCGCCAGACTAATCTGGGCCCCCGCCACTTGGGGAGTGGGAGTAGTTAATCGAGTAATTGAACCTCCACTATGGCTTGATGAAGAATTCTCTACTTCTTCTGTGGGTAATTGAGGATTAAGTTCAATAACTTCGTTGGTTTCTGCATCAACCTGCCTGTCCACTTCCCCGTCACCGTTCTCATCTACCAACACATCAGACAGGGTAGAATTCACCAGAGTCATGGTCATAATAGTACTGGTGCTGACCGCATCTATCAAGACCGACTGGACACTTGTTTGTGAGGACTCGTCAGTAAAAGTATCTAGCTCTAGGGTCACCGCCCCCAGCCCGGTACCTTTTAAGGTCACTTGGTAGTCATCGTCTTTGGGTAAGATAATATAAGTTGTTTCACCGAAATAGTATATGTACGAATCTGGTATCTCTTCTACTTTTTTTATAAAATCACCTTCAAACTCCACTTTTATTTGCCGACCCTTGTCATCGGTGATGGTGGCCATAACTGGCGAAGGGACACCCATCATTACATAAGTGGTTGACAAGGACGGCACAACTTTAGTGATAAAAGGAGTGGTGTTGGTAGCCGAAAGCAAGATATTTGAAAGCAGTAGCTGAATAGGCTCAGCCTCGGTGAAATTGTAATGTTTTTTTAAGCTGTAAGTATTTTTGTAAGTATTTAAATTAAAATAATAACTCTCCTTATCACCTCGGTACCCTACGGCCGAGGTGGTCATCACCGTCTCATCCCCCAAGAGAGACACCTGTGGGACTGGTTTGTAGCGTAGAGTTGGCGGGCATTCAACATTGATCAATGAGGTGCAGTCACGCTTCATATAGGCGCGATAGGCAAAACTATGAATAGTTGGTAAACCAATTCCCGCCACCTCTGTCACCTTTACGGCTGCCGGAGCGCGCCAGGATTGTAATACATTAGTATGTAAATTTGCAACTTCTTCTAAGATAGTTTTGTTACCGATGACTGGCTCATAAACACTCTCTGATGCCACTCTGTCATCTCTCTGACTGGTAATGAAATCATAGAGGGTATCAACATCGGTAATTTTCTGACCATAGGCCTCAACAAATGCTTTAGTGGAGTAATCATCCTCAAACACTATCACTGGCTCGCCTGGTGTATCTTCAAAGTATTCTTTGGTTGGAAGAAGTGCATAGGCACCGGGCAAATTTTGCATCACTGCACGAGCCGTGTCGGCCTTGAGAATTAATCCACCTAAAATAGACTGACCATAACCATGGAGCAGTGACCCAATGGCCTTGGGTGTACCGGTTTGGGGTGAGGCGAGAAATACCACCTGATCTATCAAATCCTCCTTACCAAGTTTCTCCAGCTCCGTCATGATTACCTTCGCCAATAATCCGCCGTTGGAATGTCCAACCAGTGACACTTTACCCGAGTCAGAAGCTTGGGCCATTGATTCAACTAAATCAAGAACGTATTTGCGTTCTGTCTCGTACTGAGTCCCTTCTGTCACAATATCCTCTACATCATAACGCCAATCATAAGCAAATGACTCCCAAGCGGCGATTTTTTCTTCGGCCACCAAATTATCAAAATAGCCACTAATGCCAGCGTACACTGACCCGAGCCCGAAGACAGAACCAACAATGTCCTTGGTGTATATATCACCCACACTCCGACCAGCTGAGGTCATAGCTAGCTGTCTGACATCATTATTATTATTCGGAACCCACAACTCATCCTCAATACCAAGGATATTTTTGGTATACAGCCGACTGGCCTGAATCCCCGGTAAAAACAGCACGCTCGAAGCGCCGGTTGGTGCGGGGGGTTCTGCAACCAACGTAAAAGTAATGGTAAAAGTGTCGGTTTCATCGGATTGCGCTTGGGCGGTTGGTATCAAGGAAGCAAATAATTTTTGATACCAATTAAGTTCAGAAACAGCGAGGATATTTTCACTTGATACTAGAGTGTAGCTACCAGGTAATAGTGGTGGCAACACAGGGTGATTGTAAATATAATCGTCAAAACTGTAGAGCAAATCCTGTTGTTCGCCTTCCGGAAAGTAATTCCAAGGATCATTACTTAATATAGCAACAATATATGGTTCAATATCAACTCCTTGACCAAAAAATTCCGTAGCTAAACGACGAAAATCAGCTTCGGTTGGTTCAATTTCATCTGTGTTTACATATTGATAATCATTGCCATCATGCTTAAAAAGAGTATGGGTAACATTCATCATAGGGGTTTGAGGGAACCCAAGAATTTCATAATTTACCGTACCCGCCTCCGGAATAGTCATCTGACCATTATCGGCTACATTCATTCCTTCAACCGTAAAAGAATAGGGAGAAACAGTGCCAATCGTTTCATTAAATGGATCAGCACAATCAACTACAGGAGTATTAATTAAAGCGTTCGAGTGATTGAACCAACCTGTCCACCCATCTGGGGCAATAATGTCACCGCAGGGGAGTACTGCCTGAGCATTTGTCGGCACAATAACCACCGCCAAAAAAAACAGCAAAAACAGTGCCTGATACCAAGAGATTATCATATCTCTAAACATGACTTTTATGGTAACACCCAGGTCAATGATATGTGGATGAACTGTTGAAAAAGCTGTGGACAAACGGTGAATGAAGTCCGACATTCATACTTGTGCACAAGTATGAATGTCGGACTTCATTCACCAAGGTTCTTTTTATTATCATTCTAAATTAGTTGGAAGTCAGTACGGGAATCAGACACTGAAGTAGCCGGTATAAGCCCATCCTATGGGAAATACTAATCCCAGCATCGATAATCGCCAAACCATGATTGATCATTTCTGGTGATATACACAACATACACGAGGTCAGCAGTGTTGATATCACTTTCTTGATGCTTCTCAAGCCATTCATATATCGGCTGATCCATTATTAATGACGGCCAATCTTCCGCGAAGGCCACGCGTACAGCAAAAACTTCACTGTACCCAAACAACGTCACTTTAACCTGTTCATATATTTGCGCCAGTTCTTCTTTAGGTAGCGTCGTCTCACGTATTTCCCCCACATAGAAATAGCACCCGCTATTCCCACTTTCGTATATGGTTCCCAAATAGGAGTACCGCTCGATGAAAGAGGATTCGACTGGGTGATCTATTGACAAAAAACGACTTTCCATATGCCGTAATATGCCGTTATGCCATGGTATCGTGCCCGACAAAAACACTGACAGTACAATAGTTATCACGCCAATAATGCCAAGCGTACTAAAAAATATTCCTTTGTATAAATTCTTATTCATTCTAGTAAAGCCACTTATTAGCAAGCAGATAAAACTCATCAGCGATTTGCGTACCGCGATCATTTGGACCAGGATGTGCATAAGGAGCGACATATGATCGATGATATAGAGTGCCAAGTATCTCTGGCATATTAGATATATCAATATACTTCGACCATTCCTTGATTAATCCTCGAATACGAGCTGCCGCGAAGCAGATGTTGTGTTTTGGTTGTATCACATACTCATATAAATGTTCTCGGTCAGCTTTTCGTAAATTACCAGAAAATGGTATTTCGGTATCATCCGGGTTCGGATTGTACAATTCATTTTTTATCAAACCATTTGCAGTTTCTAATTTTACTTGAGCCACACCGACAGACACATTTCTACCAAGTAGTTTTAGTAAATATTTATCTTGTATCTCTTCAAATTGACTCATTCTCACAGTTTCGTCAATTATGATTGCCCCAAGTAGATATGAATCAATATCAAATTCTTTTGCAGTTTGAATAATAATTGCAGAATGTAGCTTAATCACATCCCTTACAACAGACACAAAAGCCTTATCTCCCTCAGTAGTTTCTAAAAAAGGTTTGCCTGATTCTATAATTGAGGATATGTGTTGCGCAGTGTGCAAACTAATAGCGTCAGTGCTTTTGAAATGTCTTGTATGATTAACGAAAGACATAATGTCAGAAGCTGTGACCGAGAGAGTATTTAGATTGTCATTTTCAGATTTGTTTGGAACTCCACGCAGATATTCTCCATACTTACCCTTAATCACAAAAAGATTATCGAGAGAATTTGTCTTCGCCTTATCGATTGCTTCTTCTAGAGATAGCGTTTTTAGCGAGTTAGTAAGAAACACTAAATTTTTGCCGCCAGGGTTTGTGATAACTAGGGTAATTTTCATCCTTATATCTTATACCCCTGCCCAATTTTTCCAAAATAATAATATTTGATATTCAAGACGCTTGACTGGAAGGGTTACTATTGTCGAAACCTCCATTCTCTCACATCATTTATTCTTGACGATATTCATACTTACTACTTGCGCACAAGTATGAATGTCGGACTTCATTCACCGAAATGTTTAGTGATGTTGAGTTCTATACATTCAATGGAAAGTTGTTTGAAGACGGGCTCTGATTTGGGGTAACCGAGATCACGAAGAACCTGTTTAGAAATAATCGGTGAGGTGCCTGTGGAAGTATCAATACAACTTAGCAAACTAGAGAATTTGTATTCCTTTGCCCATCGCCAAGCATCGTCAAAATTTTCCAGCGCTCCTGCGAGACTGCCTTCTGGATATAGCTCCAGAGTATTTTTTGAAACTATATAAGGGATAAGATGTTCTAAGTGAAGTTCATTAGTGACTACCACTGGTTTATACTTACCCTGGAATACAGTGCCTTGATTATTGTATTTAACATTAAAACCATTAGTGATACTGGAACATAATCTTTGCATAAATTTCCCAACACCGCCTTCCCTCTTTTCCTGGAGCATAATATGAAAATGATTAGGCATGGCGCACCAAGACACAATGTCGACCAATGGTTTACGCTCTGGCCAATGTGGAGGGCGTTCAAAAAGCTGTAAGGTTTTCTCTGCTTTATTTAAATTTTTATCCTGGAACTCGTCATTACAGAGATAAAGTAGGCGAACAAAACGCCAGTAATCACTTTCCTCGCGAAAAATAATGTTTCCGAAAGCACCTCGCTTGATGCAATGAACTAAATCTCCGACATTAAATGAGGTAAACCGTGTCATATATAAAACCTAGCACAGGTGAATGAAGTCCGACTATCATACTTATGCACAAGGCAGGTATGATAGTCGGACTTCATTCACCCACTGATTGGGATGTATTAGTTTGTTACGTTATTAAATAATGATTAACCTCCACAAATCTTGCCATTTCGGAGATTTAATTGGAATCACAATCCTTTCTTCCTCCGTAATAATAGTTTTACCATCAGTGATATTAACCTTATTGAAACTGATTATTACATAACCTTTAATAATCCACTTCCATGTTGGGCTGTCCATCAATTTTGTACACTCGTCCAAACCAATCCTGCAAAACAGTATCGTAAGTCAAACTCTCATTATTGTAGACATACGAAATCACTCCACTGTATGAAGCTCCGGTATCTGTATTGCGAACTCTAAATCCTTGGCATACTGTGCCACAATATAAATAATAAAAGATGTAACTATCTTCAAATTCAAGGTCAGAAGAAGTTTTTCTCTCTGAAGTAATATTATACTGAGCAGTATCAGTAAAATTAATGAGACTGATGTCATCCTGATGTAAAAACAAAAAACTGACACCGCCGCCATAAAGCTAAAAAGAAACTTGAAAAATGATTCGCTGAACATGTGTGATTTATTATAAAGCACCATCTTCCCTATTGATCACGATTCCGTCCTCTCCGCCACAAGACTGCACAGAATAAAATGGTGATAATCCAAAAGGTTATGATGTCTTCATTAATGCAATCCACGTATTATTGCTTAATCATCACATCTATAATCATAGATTATGATAGGCCATTCCGACCCCGCATATACTATATATTTTGTTGTTCCAGTGTCAGTTAAATTAGCCAACATACCCTCCCATCCGCCATAAGGATCTTCATAAGACTCCTCCGACCAATCAACAAACATAAGTTTGACTTGCAAATCCTCGCCCCAAAACCTTACATTCAAATTTTCATACTGTTGTCTAATCTTCTGTTCTGATTGCATCGTCTCTCGTAGTTCTCCAATCGCATATACACAAACACCTCCACCATGAGTTGAATTGCCACCGAGATACTTAATCTTTTCAAGCAGAATTGAATCTACTGGATGGTTTATATTAAGCCCGTAAAATCTGTTTTCTAAAGTATTTATTCCCCAATCGTGTATTGGTGACCCATATAGAAAAGAGTAAACTGCCAATGAAAAAAATAGCAAAACGAAACTTACAACGGAAAATATTAAACATTTTAAATACATAAAAGATTACTCTAGTAATTTTTTAGCCAACTCATAAAATTCTACTGCTATTTGATTCCCTCTTTCATCGGACTCCGGATTTGAGCGTGGCTTACGATACTCTAAATGATAAAGTGTTGCCAAAATCTCTGGTCTATCAGAAAGATCAATATGTTTTGACCACGTATCTATAAACTCACTAATTAAAGCGGCTTGAAAATTAATATTATGTTTTGGTTCGACTACATACTCAAATAAGTATCGACGATCAGCATTTGCTATTACACCTTTGATTGGTAATTTTTTATCATCAGGATTAGGTTTGTAATATCCTTTAGCTATTAAACTATTTGCCGTCTCTAATTTGATTTGAGCTATACCAACAGACACATTTCTGCCAATTAAATTAAGTAGAGACTTATCCAAAAGTGCCTCAAAAGCAAAAAGTCTCGTGACTTCATCTATTACTAAGGCGACCAGCAAATATTGATCTACATTGAATTTTTTACCAGCCGATTCAAATAATTTTTTGTGTGATTTTATCAAATCTCTCACTTGAGAAGAAAAAGCTTTATATCCATCATATGTGGCAATAAATGGCTCGCCTGATTCCAAAACCGAAGCGGTATATTCAGCGTAATATTTCGAAATTGCATCTGTACTATTAAAATTTCTAGTCTTATTTACAAAAGCCAACACATCTGATGCTGTAACAGATTTAGAATCAATATTGTCCTCTCGTGTTGAATTTGGCAATGAACGTATATATTGACCGTGTTTAGTCACAACAACCGACACTCCATCAACCTCATCATCCTCTACTGATTTGGTAAGACCATCGAGCGTTTTCATCTTAAAGGTATTCGAAAGAAATATTTCGCTCTTTCGCCTCGTATTGGTAATAATCAAAGAAAGCTTCATATACAAAATTATAGCATTACATCAAGCGATTTATGAAAATTGTATATACCTACTTTTCTTTTGACACAAGTTTTCAAACTGGCATCATAACCAAAAACCTAACACAAGTGAACAAGGTCCGACCTTCATACTTGCGCGCAAGTATGAAGGTCGGACCTTGTTCACCCGTAACAAACTAGATACTACTGATGGTCGTCTATATGGAAAACTTTTAGTGTTATGTTGTCTAAATAGGCAAAAGCACGGTATTTTTTATTGATACGAAAATACCATATGTCATCGGTGGAGGGCTTGCGTTTTCTAAGTTGCGCCCCAGAGACATGTCCAGCTAAAATATGGTTTTTGACTTTCTTATATCTATCTACTAAATCCCGAGCTTGCAAATACTTTGCCACTTCTTTAGTTTCTAGAATTTGCTGGATCATAAATTCATAAAATCCGCATCGTCTATTTTTTGAGCCTCCTCCAACTTATTCTTTGCAACTAATGAAAGAGTATTTTTATCAACATTAACTAAATCAACTGGAGCAACAAAGGTTACTTCTCGTTTATCAACAAAATCACGCAGTTGGCGCTGAATCACAGTAGTGAGTGGCAGACCCATAGCTGCCGCAGTCTTCTTAGCGTTGTCTCTTAAATCTTTAGGTAGTTTAATAGTCAATGTAGTATTCATACTAGTATACTAACTCTAGTATGAATATATGTCAATATCATTGAGGTGTTTATGCAAAGGCCTTTCCTATGTAATTTCTTTAATATATAAGAACTAACACGGGTGAATAAGGTCCGACCTTCATACCATGAACAAGTATGAAGGTCGGACCTTATTCACCAATTATGTGTGGAGATAGGGGGACAACAAAAAACCGCCCGAAGGCGGTTTTTTGTTGTTACAGATTACTCTGCTTACATTGGCTCTAGTTTAGTTGAACTAAGCTAGAAACTTTACTTGGTCAAACCTATGAAGGGTTAACAAGTGAAGCTGTTCCTG
>MFMT01000041.1:43348-43781 GCA_001783565.1 Candidatus Kaiserbacteria bacterium RIFOXYD1_FULL_42_15
CAAACCTATGAAGGGTTAACAAGTGAAGCTGTTCCTGACTGGGTGGCGTCAAGAAGGCGGGTGTAAGTGAATGCGTAAGCTGAACGAGTGGTGTCATTGGTTGAAGCTGTTCCGAATTGGATGGCTTCAGCGTCAACACCAGCAAGAATTGCTGTTGTTGTAACAGTTGCTTGAGTAACGATAGACTCGACAGTGATGGTCATAGACTCACCTTCATCAAGTGTATAGTATTCGTTATCAGCACCACTATTTGTGACATCATTGGTACCACTGTTTATAGTGTAGGTAGTAGTTGACGCAGTTGTAGATGCGGTTACACCAGAACCATAAACATTTGTCTTAAAGAAGCGATTTGCTTCAGTAGACTCATTGTCACCGTTGAGGTACAAAGTACCACCACGTGCAGTGAGTTTAAGTTGTGTCTTTGCTAGAG
>MFMT01000041.1:43874-44858 GCA_001783565.1 Candidatus Kaiserbacteria bacterium RIFOXYD1_FULL_42_15
GACAGCAGAAAGAGTAGCACCTTCGCCGAACCCACCATCAGTGTCATTAACATCAACCTTAAGAACAATCGCAACCTTATCACCGGCACTAATTGTCCAGTCTAGGTTGTCGAAGATAATTTCGCGGGTTGTTGCAGTAGTTGTAGAAACTGACTCAGAACCGATGAGTTCACCGTCAGCCCAGATTTCAGCAGTATTGACGATCTCACCAACACCAGCACCAACAGAGGTGAAGTTAATTGGAAGCCCATCAATAACAATATCTGAATCTCCTTGTGCTTCAAGGTTAAATGAGAACAATTCAACGCCGTTAGTGTCGTTTGTATCATCTACAACGATCACATGAGCATCATTTATGCTGTCATCACCTGAAGTAACTTTCAATTCAAGGTCAGCCGCAGTAGCAAAATTCTCAAATGAGAATGTGCGTCCAGCAGCATCATTGATAACTCCTGTTTCTGTATCGGTTACAGAAGCACCCTGAGCATCACGGAAGCGTACACTTTCGAACTCAAGAGTCCAAGTGTCAGTAGCGTCAGTAGAGTCAAGGTTTGAAATACCTGAAACTTTTACTACAAGGTCTCCGATCTCGCCTGCGCGGATGATACCACCGTTATCAAGTGATACGGTCTTGTCGTAGTTGTTGCTCTTAGTAAATTCATCAGCATCTACACGAGCAACCTCTTCACCATCTACCCATACAGATACCTCGTCAGCATACTTATCAAAGTTGCTGCCGGCAGTACCCTTAGAGAAGTTTAGGTTAACAGCTGTAAGCTCGATGTCAGATCCAGAGTCGGCCTCAATTTCAAGACCGGCTACTTCTGCGTCTTCTACTGCCTCACCTACTTCCTCGTTAGAAAGCTTAGTGATGTAGTTAACATCGTTGATAGATCCAGCACCACCTTCTAGTTCACCAACTGGTGTTGGAGTTGGGGTTCCTGGAGTAACAACTGGAGCAGTTACGCAAACTGAGTTTGCCTT
>MFMT01000042.1:0-6472 GCA_001783565.1 Candidatus Kaiserbacteria bacterium RIFOXYD1_FULL_42_15
GGCTTCAAGCAGTTCACCACTATCGAAAGCTATCCCATAGATTCGGGTAAGCATTGGATTTTTCTCATCTCCGCGCCAATAAGCACCAGCTATTTTATCTAATTTAAATGACTCTGTATCAATATCATTTTTTGGGTTTTCACAGTGACCTCCCCGACAAAGATCAGTAAAACCGCCGCAACTATAGAGAGTAACAGCTTCACCACGAGCTTCTATTTCACTAATAAGTTCAAGTTTGTACTTATTACCAGCGAATACTTCACGAGCCTTATCTGTAGAAACCACTTCATGAGTAAAATCAGTCCACTTATTAATCATCTTTTTCATTGATCTTTGCAGCTCCTTAAGATCATTGTCACCTGGTACAGCGCCATCACTGAAGTCTATATCATAGTAAAAACCAGTGTCGATTGCAGGGCCAAGGGTGAGTTTGGCGTGAGGATACATTTCAAGAACAGCGGCTGCGAGCAGGTGTGCGAGTGTGTGTCGTTTGTTTTGTAATTGTTCTGTCATGAAAATAAAAATTACCCGAGTAAAACCTCAAATGTTTGGGGATTTACTCGGGCGATTATGCAACCGTGGTTCCACCGAGATTCCGTTTGGTATACCAATACGGCACTTAATTACTCAGATTAGGAAGTAGAAACTCCGATTCAAACTGGTGATTGGTAGCCACCACAATCTCTGATTATCTACATTTTAAGTTTAATCACACAGATTGTCAATCAATTGTTTTATGTACACGGAACTAACTTCTCATTGCACTTAAGTGCCACACAAGCTGTAAAGTGTTTTACTGGGCTTATTATAAAAAAACTCCAGTCTGAAATATGTTTTCCTGTTATATTGTCATATAGTAAAATAGATGATTTTTTATATACTACTTCTATTTTATTCAAATCCACTATACCTGAGCCAGTTCCTTTTAGATAAGCTTCTTTAACTACCCACATTTCAAAAAATAAATCTACCCTTTTTTCTTCTTGAAGAGAAAAGAGAAGTCTTTGTTCATTTTTTGAAAAAAACTGTTTAGCTATTTGATCATAGTTTTTCGTTTTGCAAATGTACTCAACATCAACACCAAGATCATATTTCTCACTAAAGGCAAATATTGTAAGGTCTCTGGTATGAGCTATATTAAAGAATATTTTTTTATGTCCATCTATAAGCACTTCTGGTTTACCTCTCTTTGAATAACTAAATAGTATACTTTTAGGACTTACTTCAAGATATGAAGCCAGTAGTAGCCTCAATATCGTTCTCGAGATAAGGTATTGGAACTTCTGTTTGTCTCTTCGATATTGGGAAACTCGTTGTTTTTCATCAACTGATAGAACATCAGGTAAATTCCTTATATCTCTCGAGATTTGATTAAAATCAATATACATCAAATCAAAGCTATTATATGCAAAGTGTTTACAGTCTATACAACTTTGACTTGGCACTTTTTTTAAATATTTTAATAAATCCATACTACAAAATGGGTTTTATGCCACACACAAATTGAGTTCTCATTGTGTTTTTTATATTGCAAGAGAGCAGGATAGACATGCCAGATAAAATAACTAACTCCTCATAATAATTTCTGTTTATTAGATACTGAACATGCTCCTCAAAAGAACCGTTTTCGAGATAGAAATTATGAGTCAGAGTTTCTTTTGTCAATCGATGTTTAATAATCAAATTACCACGCTCAACTGTTTTTTCCAGATATTCTTTTGAACCAAGCAATTCATGAGCGGATTCTATAGTTAAAGCATCAAAATAAAATATTCCATTTTTAGAGATAGCTTTCCCAATTTTTTCGAAAACATATGGCAGTACGTCCGGTTCAAGATAATTTATCGAGTTAAACGCTACTGTCACAACATCTTGTTTTTCAATATCAATCTGCTCCAATGATTTTTGCTCAACTCGTAAAGTAGGATATTTTTTCTTTAGTACTGCGACCATCTCGGAAGACGGTTCCTGACATAGAATTTGAGCCATTGGCCATCGTTTACTTAACGCGTATGCCATGTTTCCTGTACCCGAAGCCAAATCCGCTATTAGCCTTGGCTCAGAAATCACGAACGATTCAATTAAATGTATTACATCAGAATATGAAAATCGGCCTTCTGAAATTGTGGTGTCATAGCTGTCAGCGATGAGATCAAAGATTGTCATTTCGTAATTTAACGTTAAATTGAGGCGATTGGCAATGAGAGGACACCTCTTGCTTCCAGGAGTGATTTCCGCCCTGATAATCAACTTCAGTAATTCCAAAATAATCGTGTAGAAGATTGGGTAAGGTGGCAATAGAATTCTTAAAACCGTGTTGCAAGATACATTTGCTTGCTTCATGTTTTGTATTTAGTGCAATTACTGACACCGTTGCCGATTTTTTATAAATATGAGACAAAAATTGTATTGCAACTTCCCCTTTAATAACATAAGTACCAACAACACTTATCACACCGTGAATATCAGACATAAAAAGATCAACATACTTTTTTCGCTTCGAATCTAAACTGAATTTAGAAATTCTATTTCTCTCTGTGAACATGGATACACTATCATTCAAAACTGAATGTATCTGGTCTATTGTAGGGTCAGTATATACTTTCCACTCCCCCATAAGGTTGTTAACAGCGTTGGTTGACCGGACAATGTTTCTTTGTGACCAGTGTGAATGACCGACAATATTACTTGGTAAAGATACCAAGACTCTTGTGCCAACCTTACTAAATGTTTCGACTAACGATTGTTTCTGTAGATCTAGAAGCAGATCTTGACCCACATTAGGTAATGTTTGATTAATATTTAGATCTTGTAGAAGAGATAAAAAATCATCTGATGATACTTGATTTATCAATAGCGGGGGGAAATCGAGCTCATGTGTTCCAAACCAGTCATATTCAAAACCATTCGAGCAGAGTGGCACAATGATATTTGGGTTGCTCAAATTATCATAAATAAAAAATGGTTGAAAATTGAATATTGCAGAATAGACCATTCTGAAATTAAAACTACTCGTAACACCTCGAGCATCAGACATTTCAGTCAATACATGCCACAATTTTGAACATACACTGATATCACTCGTTCTATAAAATTTTTCAATATTAGTCACCATATCGATTTAACTCCCACTCTGTTACAACTTTATCAAATTCAAACTGTTCGTGTTCAAGATGGGTACGATAAAAATCAACGAAGTCATCCTTGAATTCGTTTTTTACAAATGTGCTTTCAGAGAAACCGTTAATGGCATTACGCAGTGAAAGCGGGAAGTCCTGCAGACTTGTATCAGTCGTTGCATCATTTGAAATTGGTTCATTGGGAGTTATTTTCTCTTCAAGACCGCTTCGTACCGACGCTAACACACCCGCAAGCACAAGATAGGGATTAGCGTCAGCCCCAGGTAGCCTGAATTCAATATGTAAACTGTCAGCATCCTCTCCAATCATTCGACATGTTGTTGTTCTATTATCAAGTCCCCATGTTTCCGCGTGACCACTAAAATCTTTAGCTACTAACCTTTTATATGAGTTAATATTACTTGCATATAGTGGTAATAGATCTCGAGCATGAGACAATAAACCTTGTACGGCATACAGTGCTTCTTGTGACATGTTAAATTTTTGCGTTTCGTCAAAGAAGATTTTATTATTCTGATTATCTTTAAGAGATATATGAGTGTGACAAGATGAGCCGACCTGATTAGAAAATGGCTTTGCCATAAAGTTTGCTTTGTAGCCATACTGTGACGCTACATCCGTAACGGCTAACTTAAATAACAGATGCGATTCAGCTACTTGCAGTGGACTACCCGGACTCAAATTAACTTCCCATTGACCAACTCCCCATTCTGATTGCCACGACTCAACTTTGATACCAGTTTTTTCAAGTGACATACACAATTGATCAAAAAATGGAGAAAAGCTATTTGTGTAATGGTCGACCCTGTAGTCATGACGCTTCTCTGCTACTAGCGTTTCACTTTCTTGTTTTCTGACTAAATAAAACTCGAGTTCAGTCGCAACATATGCAGTGTATCCAGCTTCGCCCAGTTTGGTTATTTGATTTTTCAGTACTTGATACGGAGAAACACTAATAGGATTTCCTGAAGCATCACAGAGTTCACCCATAACAAATAAAGTGTTTTCTAACCAGTTAAGATTGCGAACTGATTGAAGGTTGTAATGTATAAAAAAATCTTGCCAGCCAGTGTGAAAACCTGCAATATCAATTCCCTGTATTGGATTTTGCTCGACATCCCAAGCTAATACACTCGAGCAAATACCAACCTTCTTTTGGTCAGAATGTTCAATATCTTTAGCACTATGAAATAAATGATACCCTACAAGCTTTCCTGTCACATCAGGAACAGCGACTATGACTTTAAAATCACCTTCATTTTTTTGAGCTTTGAATTTAATATCCATATTTATAAATTATTATTTTTCCTTGGTATATATTTTTTGATTAGTTCGAGCACTGACGGCATACTGAAATTGCCGAGAGCTTCAACAACGTTGTCTTCTGTAATTAATGGCCACTCTCCGTGTGAATGTTCATAAATCGAAATCTCATCTTCTGAAGGTCTCCCAACGAATGCAAGGTGTTGTGACATACTATTTTCGACACTTTCAATTCTATCTAACCAATCTTTATAGTTAACCAAAGGAAAGTCATATCCTAATTCAGCAAATACATTCTTAACTTTTGACCAAATAAGCTTATTTGGATTAGAAAAGTTAAACATTCTGTTTGTAACAGTATCATTTTTTGCTATTAAAACAATATTCGATGCGAGCAAATCAGCGGGATAGATATCTAGATGGAAACCACCTTCAGGTATACACCCCAGCTCTATACACGCGTTTATTTTGCTTTGTAAAAAATCACTGCTGGCTACTCGATTAACATGTGTAACCCCACTACATATAAATGGTGGTCTAAAAATGTAACATGGAATACCTGCGTCTATAGCACTTATGACAAGGTGCTCCGAAGCCCATTTGGAACGAAGATAACCGAGATGGTGGTCTCCCACCTTTGAAATATTAGATTCATCGAATTTATTCAATGATCTCCAATTCTGGGTATGATATACACCAATCGAGGAAACATACACGAGCTTTGCTCCACTATCTGCACACATTTGAATTGCATTTTTTGTACCAATTACATTTGTTGGTTCGAGTATTTTGTAACTCAGTACCCAACTGACATTTGCTGCCAGGTGATACACATGACTGACAGCTTCAATTATATCAGTATAGTCTTCTAGTCCAAGGCCAAAGTGTTCTTGGGACAAAGAACCTAAATAACATACTATTCTGCCACTATACACTTCACTCCATAGGTCATGTTTCTCAAGATTTTTTTTAACACGACAATATGCATCGTTGTTAGAATCAGCACGCACTAAACATCTTACACAACCCTCCGAAGTATCTAAAAATTCTTTAATTACGTACGCGCCAAGTAGACCAGTTGCGCCCGTCAAAAAAATATCCTTACGATCTCCAGTTATACGTTTGATTTGATGAAGATCCAAATTAGGGATATCATTTAGATAAAGTGCATTTTCTTTTTTTGAAATATTACGATCTTTTACTAAAGCCTCAGCTAGGGATGCCGGATTACTAAATTCCATACCTATCGAAGGGTCCAGTTTTTTACCTAAAAATATTCCAATCTCTGACAAACACCTGATCATACCCAATGAATCACCTCCCATTAAAAAATAATCGTCAGTTGGCAAAAATAATTGGAGTGAAAGATCTTCGCTGAAAATAAGGCAGATCTTTTCCTGTAAATTTATCGCGTCCTTATTACCATCGGACAATATCGTCTTTTGATTTTGGTACTGTGATAAAAGATATTTTTTATCAATCTTACCACTTCCTCTAAGCGGGAGCTCGTTAATGAATACTATTCTCGGGATAACGTTAGCCGGTAAACCATTTTTTGAGATTTCTGAAAGCTCTTTCCTTAAAGTTGTTTCGGCTAATATTTTTTCCTTCAACACTACGAAAGCAATAATGATGTCCCGATCTCGAAAATTACTTTTAGCAGCAGTTGCAACTGAAACTTTTTCATGGGTTTCAAGTAGCTCTTCAACACGATCAAGCTCAATTCTTACTCCATTTATTTTTACCTGATTATCTAATCTGCCTTCATAATACAAAAGAAAATCTGTATCACGAAATACAATATCTCCAGTATAAAATGCATTTTGGCTGAAAGAAAATTTATCTCTTGTTAGATCTTCTCGACCAAGATAACCAAGACCAACTCCGTTCCCGCCAATAACAAGCTGACCTCTTCCTACACTATCGATAACTTTATGGTCCTCATCTTCAAGCCAAATCTTTACACCCGGAACAGCCTCACCAATGGAAGGTGGTTGGAGTGTACTTGATAATTTATATACAGTAGAGCAAACAGTAGTTTCACTAGGTCCATAAGCGTTATACATATT
>MFMT01000042.1:6514-7354 GCA_001783565.1 Candidatus Kaiserbacteria bacterium RIFOXYD1_FULL_42_15
GCCAACAAACCATTTTTTAATCAAATCTATTGAACACCTTTCCCCTACAACAATTAGAGTGCGTATCGTCAGGAAATCCGCACTATGACAGTAATGAAGTACGGAGGGTGGCAATGTTGCAACTGTAACGTGACGAGTTTTAATACACTCTTCTAAACCTGAGCCAGGAAGACGACATTTATGATTAGGTATAGCGAGCCGTGCTTCATTCGTTAGTGCTAAGCAGACATCTGATATCCATGCGTCAAATGAGGGAGAGGAGAACTGTAAAACAATATCTGTTTTATCAACCGAAAATACACTTGTGAATGCTTTGAATAGATTCACAAGGCCCCCCACTGAATTGATTGACCCTTTTGGCTTTCCTGTAGTACCTGATGTATAAATTATGTACGCAGCATCGTCAGGCACTAGTTGTGGAGAGTTTGAATACAGAGTAATTTTTTGTTGACTGAGAGCAACCTCTTCTTTTATTTCGACAAGAACCGATGGCCGCACATCATTTAAGACAACATCTCGCCATTCATTAGACCAATCTTTGTCAATTAGCAGTACTGCGCGTCCAGACTTAATGACCGCAAAGAAATATATGACCATCTCAATCGATGAATGTCCTACAATAGCTACCACTGTTTTTGTTGGCGTTGCATCTCTTATTGTTTCTGAAACTTCAATAATTTTTTTATAAAGTTCCTGATATGTTATCGAGTACAGATCTGTTTCTACTGCAATTGATTCTAAATCTTTAAATTTTACCAATACATCGTTAAAAGCCATAGCGTTATTTTTGATCATGAAACAGAGATATTATTGATATGCACCATAATCCTCATTGCTAAT
>MFMT01000042.1:7382-29034 GCA_001783565.1 Candidatus Kaiserbacteria bacterium RIFOXYD1_FULL_42_15
TCACCAGGTCAAACTCTTCTGTATTTTGATTTACATAGAGAAGACCCTCAGCCAATCCAAGTTTACGATCATTTCGATGTGATTCACGTCTCTTCAGTTCACTTAAATCACAAGTGACAAGGACTTTAATTAGGTTAATTTCATCATCACAGCTAATAATTTCCGGCATTTCTCTTTTTATTAAAACGTCGTCAATAATTACAGAATAACCTTTTTTATATATATTTTTTGCAACAGTATACATTTGCTCTATTAAAACCATCCCAAGAGGACCTATTTCTACATTTAAACAATTACTTTCTTTAACAAATCTAAAGCCAATTGCTGCAGTCTCGTAATCACCTACCAACTGATTTGGTAACATATCAACAAACGAATCAACACTTAGAACAACAATCCCTTTATCAGGGTGGATTTGTTCAGCCAAAACTTTGGCTATTGTGGTTTTCCCAGCACTTGATGTGCCATTTAAAATTAGCACGAAAGGCTGTTTTGGATTTATATATTTTTTTTGGGTACTCATACTCATTAATTATCAATATTGTATCCTTAAAGTTGCGCCATAATCAATTTTGATTTAAAAATTAGCAAAAATCCTTTTATTTTCTACTTCGATTCGAACTTTACCACCATACGGCATTGGGATGTGTGAAGAGAAATGGGGATAAGTCCGTTATTTTCTCGAGAAATGGGGATAAGTCCGTTATTTTCTCGATTTATGTGTTCTAATATTATTTACTTTTAGGTAGTATCTCCCAACAGCCGCACAATTCATCCGAAGCATGATTCTGATTTATCACACCACAGATTTTAGGTTTTTATTGGACTTATCCCCATTTATCATTTATCAAATGAATGAGCGGAATAAAAATTAGTGTGTGCTTATGTGCATCGCTGCCGGACTTGGACTCGAACCAAGATGACAGGTACCAGAAACCTGCATCCTACCATTAGATGATCCGGCAGCGATATTCACAAGCTCAAAGAACACACTTATTTTTATTTCCGAATGAATGAGAACTGTATGATTCTCATACCATTAGATGATCCGGCAAGGGATTTTTTGAAGTGAAAACGAAGTTTTCACTTCTTCGTCTTTGCTTCAGTTGCTCTATAGTGCCAGAATTTTAGGAAGATTCAAGTACTACAGCCGAATAAACGTTATTTGGAAAGAGCTACTCTGTTCCGTGAATCACTCGCCAACCGCAACCCTTCTTGGCTTTGGCTGGTGAAAAACGCACGTGAATGATGCCTGTGTTTCTAATTAGTAATATTTTAATGATTCTAATACCCGCCCGCCACAAGCTCATTTCCTGCGGACGACACATATGTTCCAAGAAAAAGTTGATGAATACGGCGTGGGACACCACTATTACTCGAGCATTTTCTGGCAATGATTCCAGATGACGGCGTGCCTCTGCCAATCGTCTGGTAAAGTCGGCATAGGTCTCTCCGTCGTGCATCGAGGCAGATTTTACTCCAAAAAACCAACGAAGTAAGTAGGCGATGGTGACCTTCCCCAATATCCGTTCCCCCACCAAAAACTCTGGCCGATGCAGTTCCTCAAAAGCAGGATGAGTTTCTGGTATCAAAGTACATTCCCTACCTATTTCTCGTGCCGTTTCAATAGAACGCCGGTAGGTACTGGTAATTAAATAGGTCGGTTGTCTTTTTTTTAAAAACTTAGCAATGTTGGTGGCCTGAATTTTGCCCAGCTCGTTAAGTGCTGTATGATGATGCTGATGCCTGAAGGCATCATTCCCGTCCGTCCGTCCATGTCGTACAAAATAAACTTCCATACTATTCCGCAAAGTGAGCGTGATCGTTCCAGGTTCGTAGCGACCAGGTGTTGGTTTCGATATCACGTTTTAGTATTGTGATACCAGTATTGTGCATCTGCATGGTTTGAGAGAGATGGTGCCAAATATCGGTCGTCAAATTCTTTTCAGTTAGGACTGTAGCAACAAGGTAGCGTAAGAACAAACCGTGAGAAACTACTAATAAGCTCTTTTCTTGGCGATTTTCTAAATAAGCCAAAGCATCAAGTGCACGTTTGGAAACAGATGCAAATAATTCACCTTCGAAGTAATTCCAATTCGGATCATCCATATGCTTTAGCTCATCCGCTAAGAAAGTTTGGTATTCAATAGAATCACGTGATAAACCCTCAAATTTTGCTGGCCGTGTAATTTCTCTAAATAATGGTTCCAAGATAATTTCATGGTCTGTTTTCTCCGAAATAAAACTCGCCGTCTCTCTTGTTCGCAACATATCTGATGCGATAAGGGTTTCAAATTCTAGATGAGAACAGCGTTCAGCCAGTGCCTCGGCTTGTTTACTCCCTAGCTCCGACAGGGGCTCTTCAAAGCTCTGAACACGATTTTCGATGTTCGCTAGTGTTGCACCGTGTCGAACCAAATATACTAATTGACTAGCCATAGTTATCCAGTTTTCTCACTTAACTCCGTGGCGGCGATTTCGAGCGGCAAATATGGCAATGGTGACTTGGCGGTTTGGTCGGCTACTGCGATTAATCGCAGTAGCAGGTGGAAATTGAGGGGGGTGCTTGGACTATTGGCAAATTCACTGAGTTTATTCTGCATGTCGATACCAAACTGCGCTAGGATAGCGGTATCATTACCGCCGCGGTTGCGCAAGAGCATAACGGCGCGAACGTGGTCGAGCAGGACGCGGATAAATAATTTCATATCTACATGAGTAGCGGCGGCGTCCGCAATGGCAGTAAGTGCCCCAGACGAGTCTTTGGTATGGAAAGCATCAAGTAGAGCGGTGATGATTGCTTGCTTGGGAGCACCGATAATTTCTGCCACTTCGTCCGCACTACCAACCGTATCACCCGAAGCCAAAATAACTTTTTGGGTTACGCCCAAAGCATCACGGAATGAACCGTCAGCTGCTACCGCTATCAAGTCGGCCGCCTCGGGGTTGAGTTTGAAACCCTCTTTTTTAGACACATCCATTACTACTTCGGCTAGTACAGCGCGTGAAGGTGAGCGAAATCTAAATACCTGACAACGCGACAGAATGGTATCCAATAATTTTTCCTCTTCGGTGGTGGCTAAAATAAATATCACGTGCGCCGGTGGTTCTTCCAATGTTTTCAAAAGGGCATTAAAGGCCTCTTTGGTCAACATGTGTACCTCGTCGATGATGTATACCTTGTACTTTGATTCGTATGGGACAGTGTGCACCGCTTCACGCAACTCGCGAATGTCATCAATCCCGCGATTACTGGCAGCATCGATTTCATATAAATCAATTGCTGAGGTGCCAATTGCTTCCGCAAAAATACGCGCCAAGGTAGTTTTGCCGGTGCCTCTGGTGCCCGAGAAAAGTAGAGCGTGTGGAATAGTATCTTTGGCAATAGCACCCTCAAGGACTTTGATAATATGGTCTTGGTCGCGGACTTCGGCAAAGGTAGTTGGTCGATATTTTCGATAGAGAGCAACATGTTCAGTCATAGAATCCTAGTATAACAGATTATTTTTAATGTCACATTTATGTCGACCGCCAGTTCCGCGGTTGAATGGTTGATGAAAAGGTTGAATGGTTTAATGGTTACATGGTTAAAAAAGGAAAGGAAGGCGTTTGTCACCGTGAGCGAAGCTTAGCTGTCCAGGAAGACGTGGATTGCTTCGCCCTGGCTCGCAAAGACGGTGAGAACAGACAACGTGGATTGCCGCGCTGTGGCTCGCCTGCCTGCCCTGCATGCCATGCCTGCGCATGCAGGGCAGGCATGGCATGCAGGCAAAGACGAACATAATAGTGAAACGAGACGTCGGCGTCCTTGCGAGACCCATTAAAAATACATTCTCTTTGGTTATTTATAATCTACGGAATTGGTGATAAAGGACTGAAGCTTGGTAACGTCAGATTGCAGATTATCACTGCCGAGCAATATATAACCGAGCATGCGATTATCCGCTTTAAACGGCTGGTCAATAAGGGCTACCAGAGTGCGATTGGCTGCCAGCGTATAACCGTGTTTACCACCTCGATAGCCAGAGAAAGTATGGACTGGATTATTATTCAACCACCCAGTGTAGGGACCAATATATTGAGGTAGTTGAGTGATATCAAATATATAACGCTCCTGAATATTGATAACACGGACCAAACTCGCTAATTCAGTGGCTGTTGAAACATTTCGTTCATCAAGTCCACTAGCATCAAAAAAAGTAGTTTTATTTGCACCATTATTTTTCACAAATTCATTCATGAGTGACACCAACGAATAATCAGTTGCCCGCACCAGTGCAGAGGAGACATCATTAGATGATTCAAGAAGAAGTGGAGACAAAAGTTCACGATAGGAATAGGTTTGCCCAAAACGGAGTTTACCGGCCTCACCTTCTGTCGCCAAATCAGACCAAGTAATCGTGGTGGTGGCTTCAAGTAAATAATTCTGTATCAGTGCAACCGCAGTGAAAAGTTTTGTCACTGAAGCGATTGGTAAAACCTGATCAGGGTTGTGTTCGAGCAAAACCTGTGCGGTTTCCAAATCAAAAACTAAGTAAGACGAGGCCGAGATACTGGGACTGGCCAAATCTCCCTCAGCAGACTTGATTTGATAAGTGGCTTGACCAGCTTCGGCCTCATTGGTAGGAAGATACGGCTTGGTTTGTGAATAGAAAAAAGCGGTCAGTATGAACAGTGCGCATACAAACAACAGACTGGGGAAATGCCTCATGTCTCTATCATACAACAGACGAACGGGTCCAAAGAGCCCGTTCGCTGCAACCTCTGTATAACGTCAAACCTATGCTTTCTTGACCACTGCTGGTTTGGTAATCTTTTTAGCTACTTTTTTAGCCACGGCTTTGACCAGGGCTTTTTTAGCCGCCACTTTCTTTTTTGGTTTGGCTGTCCTTTCTATCTTACCCCAATATTCTTTCATTTCTTTTTTGAAACCGGAAATATCTACCTTTGACGCCTCTTTGAGTCCAGCATAAGCACCGCCAACAGTATCGATTAATTGTTCATATTCTGTTTGGGTCATTTGTTGTGCCTTTTCGAGCTTTTCCAACACCTCTGCCTTGGCCTTGAGAGCCCAACTCTTTACCGCCTTGCGGTTCTTGCTAGCCCCCTTACTACCATAAAGGAAGTGAGTACCAGCAGCAGCAGCCGCTACCGCCGCGGCTGTAAGTCCAACACCAATCCCAATCTTTTGTGTATCTGATAAACCATCATTTTTCCTGTTTGTTTTTGCCATATTAAAATAATTATTCTGAATCACTGATAACGATAGATTTTTTTGTGGCCCGTTTGGTACGCGACTTTTTGGGTACACGTATAAACAAACCCATAAGATGTGAAATGAAACCGCCTTTAGTTACAAAATTACGAACGGTGGTGATATCTTCTGCAATCATGTCACTTCCCTCTTCCACTCGGAGCAAAATTACCCTAATTGAAATAAGGATTTTTATAATGTAATACATCGCAATACAAACCATAATAGCAAATGCTACCGTGGCAATACTGGCAATGATAAAAAATATATTAGCGTGAAGTATTTCAGTCATCCCGTTAGAAATTATACTAAATAATTATAAACTTTCAGCAGTCTACCTCAGTAAATAAATCTCATTATTTCTAACGTGATTCATTTCCTTAATTGTACCAACGAATTAGAGAGACGTGGGAGCATTTGCTAAAAAAGCGTGGACAACCGCCTCAACTTCAGCTGGGGTATTCTGTTCCATTAGTTTGGTACGGAGTTCTACTGCTTCAGGAAAGCCATGAACATAGGCCTTGTAATGCTTTTTCATCACGGCAAAATTTTTGTGGGGTAAGAGTTCAGTAAATAGGTATGAGTGCTCCACAAGCACCCGTAAGCGCTCAGGTAATGGCACATATTCAACTTCTGAGTCACTCGTGTCATTCACAATAATAGTGTCCCGGTTCACACCGTGGGTTGGCAGAGCAGTCAGTTTCGTTGGCAGCCGTTTATTCGGATGAAAAAACCACGGATTGCCAAACATTGCTCGACCCACCATCGCACCATCAACACCAGTTTCTCTAATTTTATTTTCTGCGTCTTCCATCGACAGAATGTCACCATTACCAATAATGCGTGTCTGGGGTGAGATTTCATTTCGTAATTCAACTATACGAATGAGTCGTTCCCACCGAGCAGGGACCTTACTCAAATCCTTGCGGATACGCGCGTGCACTGTGAGTGCCGCCGGACGTTCGGCCAATATTGCCGGAATCCATTCCTCGACCTGGTCATGATTGTAGCCGAGCCGTGTTTTGACCGATACGGGAATTCCCCCTTCATCGCTCTTGGCACCTCGTTTGGCAGCTCGGATTACTGCCGCCGCTAATTCTGGAGTTTTAATCATGGCCGAACCACATCCCTGTTTTTCAATAGACTTATCGGGGCAACCCATATTGATATCAACACCGTCAAAGCCAAGTTCTAGACAGAGAGCTGCTGCTTGTTCCATGTATTCTGGGTGACTAGAGAAAAGCTGGGCAATAATTGGACGCTCTTCTTCACTATAAATAAGGTCGGTCATCAGCTTAACCTTACCTTCTGGAGTAGCGCGTATTAGTCCATCAGCCGCCACAAACTCAGTCCACATTACGTCTGGCCCGCCGACAGTACCGTCTGCGCGCTCGTGCGCGCTATATTTAGCAATCATACGCCTGAAAGCCGCGTCCGTGACATCGGCCATCGGCGCCAAGACCATGAATGGTCGCGGTAAATTATTCCAGAAGTTACTCATAGGGAATCAAGCGTATCACATATTCGACGTGAATCCATCCTAACAATTAATGTCGCAAGAACTGCTACCTAAATTCCCGAATTGCTTCGCCTCGACCAACAAAGACCGAGAGGACTCACAACGTGGATTGCTTCATTGCGATTCGCAAAGACGAAAACGAGGCATCATTGCGAGCGAAACATGGCAATCCAAGATTGAGTCAGTGCAAGCACCCCAGACTATTGAATAACCTCGCCTGCGCCACTGTCCGTTTCCGAAGTCGAAGTCGAAGTCGCCGTACTGGTGGACACTACTGGTATGGAGTCATTGACATAAACTTTGTTACCAAATCGCAAATCAATATATTGAAACGCACCGGATTTTAGGTGTGTGAACTCCTTGGCTTCGAGAATTGATTGTAAATTTGCAAAAACTATTTCCGCCGGAATTGATAAATTCGCTTTAATTTCTCCACCATCATTCAAAATATAAAACACGTCCTCCATTGAGTCCACTTCGATTGTGGAGACCTCAAAACCTTGAACGGTTTGAACCAAATTAACAAAACGAACGGTTTCAGTTAATTTAGTCTTATCAAGGAGAGAGGTCCCAACCAGAGGTTTCAGACCTAATGAATGATAACGTAGTAAGGTATCACCAGATAACTTTGGTGCCACACTAAAACCGTAGCCAGTGTCTTCAATAAAAATACATTCGTCGGTTTTAATTTCATCACACCATAAAGCATACGGGAAATATTCCTCAAATTGAATTTTTATTTCCGTACCTGACACTCTCTCTACTACTGGATTTTTTATTCGGGGGATACTCTTAACAGCTTCCAAGATATCTTCATGCGGATACCACCAAACAAACCGCCGAGGTATCAAACCGATATATGAACCTCCGAGCACAGCTTCGGCTTTTCCCTTGACTATTTCATAAGAAATTGTCTGTCCACCAATAACTATGATGTTTTTAATGGTTAGTTGTTCCAACCGGGTACCGTACCAAAGACCAGCAATCAACGAAGCAACGAAAAGTAATACAAGAAAACCAATCAGAAATTGCCTTATCAACATTCTTTTACCAGGATTCATTGTCCGCCGACGAGGTTTGTTTTTTAACCTGACTTTACTTTTCTTGTTAAACATTGCTTTATGTTAACCCTATTACACTCATAGTTATATCATACCTGATATAACGGAAAATCTTAGGGGCGAAACCCCTAAGATTTTGCCATTTTTGTCCTCTACTATTTTTCTTCAACTATTTAATCTCAGTTTTACCTAAATATTTTTGCAACGGCTCAGGAATTTTGATACTACCATCAGCTTGCTGGAAGTTTTCCACCAAAGACACCAAGATACGTGGTGTTGGTATCGCCGTACAGTTGAGTGAGTGAGCATAATGCATTACTCCTTCAGAATTCTTGTAGCGAATATTAAAACGACGGGTTTGAAAATCGTGGAAGTATGAAGCTGAGCTAATCTCGCGATAAGTTTTCTCGCCTGGTACCCACAACTCGATATCATATTTCTTCACCTGCCCCTGTCCGATATCGGCTCCACAATTGAGAACCGTATGGTACGGAATACCAAGCGACTCAATAAATTCCTCAGTGTTACGATTAATTTCTTCATGCAGACGTACACTTTCTTCATGCGATGCTTCGCACAGTACCACCTGCTCTACCTTAAAAAACTCATGTACTCGAATCAAACCCTTGGTATCCTTGCCGTGACTACCGGCTTCACGTCGGTAGCAAGGAGAGAAAGCTAGAAACTTAATGGGAAATTGTGACTGTTCAAGTACCTCATCAGCATAAAAACCCATGGTGGAAACCTCACTAGTTCCAATCAAATAATCATCATCCTGAGTGTTATAGACATCCTCAGCATCATTAGGTAAGTGTCCAGTGCCATAGAGATTACTCTTACGCACAATTGACGGACCGAGTAACGGCTCAAAACCTTTGGCGCCAAAAAAGTCGTTGGCGTAATTCCAAATTGCCCATGACAAGCGTGCCCCATCACCAGTTAGGAAGTAGCCACGAAAACCGTGTACCTTCACTCCCCTTTCAAAATCTACCATTCCGAGAGCTGTCATGAGCTCAACATGGTCCTTCATTGGAAATGGTAATGGTGCTGGTCGTTCGGTCGAACCATCAGGATTCCAAATCTTTACCTCTTGATTGTCGGCATCGCTTTCACCATCAGGAACAGACATGTCTGGCACATTTGGCACTTGGAGCATTAATGCCTTCCACTCTTCCATGAGTGGCTTGAGTTTTTCTTCGTCTGCTTGGATTTCGGTCTTGAGGGCCTGCATCTCGGTTATTAGTTGAGACTTCACCACAGCATCAGCCGCAATAATGTCGGCCGACACGCGATTCTGCTCCGCCTTCTTGGCTTCTAGAGCAGTCATCACTTCTCGCCTCGCATCATCAACCGCCACAAGCCGATCAAGATCAATCTTAATCTTCTTCTTCACTGCCGCCATTTTAACCACCTCCAAATTCTCCCGAATAAATTTAATATCTAACATTAAGTAAAAATAATGAGCGTAGCGATTATATTTTACTTACATCGGAATTTGTTCTGCCCGAGGGCAAATTCTGATGAAGTAATCCCAACCCACTACACAGCTTATAACAAAAAGATTATACAACAGTTTTAAAATATAAAAAACATTGACTTTTATACCTGTGCTACACTTTTAGTATGAATTCGTTTGAAATTCGATTACTTGAGCCAACGGAATTCCCGCCCTTATTGGCGGAAATTCCACAGCCGCCTAAAGAACTTTGGGCAGTTGGTACATTACCGACATCAGACCTCAAGTTACTGGCAGTGGTCGGTTCACGCAAATACACTACTTATGGCAAGCAAGTTATTGAAAAAATAATTGGTGACCTGGCTGGTTATCCAATCGGAATTATTTCCGGCCTCGCTCTCGGGATTGATGGACTAGCACATGAAGCCGCGCTCAGGGCCGGATTATATACACTCGCGGTGCCGGGAAGCGGACTTGATGAGCATGTACTCTATCCGGCTAGCCATCGTCGACTAGGACGGCAGATTGTTGAAAGTGGTGGCGGTCTGCTTTCCGAACTACCACCCACCACCCCGGCTGCTCTCTGGACTTTTCCTCAACGTAATCGCATCATGGCCGGCATGAGTCACGCCACCCTCCTAATTGAGGCGGGTGAAAAATCCGGCACCCTCATCACGGCTCGCATGGCCACCGACTACAACCGTGAATTGCTTGTCGTGCCTGGCAGTATCTTTTCTAAAAATTCTCTCGGTACTCATCAATTCCTTAAGCTCGGTGCGACTCCCGTCACCACCGCGGAGGATATTTTGTACGCGCTGGGAATCGACCCCGAAGCGACACAAAAGACGAAGTCTTTTGTGTCGCCAGCTGACCTTTCTCCCGCCGAAAATCAAATCATTAAACTTCTTTTTGAACCGACCGATAGAGATACCCTTATCCGTTCACTTAACCTACCGTCACACATCGCCAACACCCTCCTGATGCAAATGGAAATCAAAGGTCTCATCGCCTCAGACAGTAATATTTATCACAACATCATTTAAGGTACTGGAACATTAGTGGCATTAAGCTTTCAATTAATTTATTCATATTTATTGATGCAAGCATGGAGTTCTCATTTGACATATATAAGCAACCTGTAGTATGTATTAGCTTACTTATGTCAAAAACCACCCTCGTAATTGTAGAGTCCCCAGCCAAAGCTAAGACTATTGAAAAATATCTTGGCCCAGATTATCGCGTCCTTTCTTCCATTGGTCATGTTCGGGACATTCCTAAAAGCAACAAAGATGCTGTTGATATTGAAGCTGGATTTGTCCCACACTATATTATTTCTCCTGGTAAGGAAAAAGTAATTGAGGGACTGCAAGCCGCTGCCAAAAAAGCTGATGCTGTACTACTGGCATCCGACCCTGACCGTGAAGGAGAAGCAATCGCTTGGCATGTGGCTGAACTAATTAAGGGTTCAAACAAAAATCTCAAACGGGTGGTATTTAATGAAATTACTGAAGGCGCGGTCAAGGAAGCCATTCTCCACCCCCGCGACATTGACCTCAATTTGAAAGAAGCGCAGGAAGCCAGACGTATCCTAGATCGCTTGGTTGGTTACGATCTATCGGGACTAATTTGGAAAAAAGTCCGCTATGGGCTTTCGGCTGGGCGTGTACAGTCCCCCGCCCTGCGTATCGTAATGGAGCGCGAGCGAGAAATTCGAGCTTTTGTTCCAGAAGATTATTTTGTCCTAATCGCACAAACCACTGTAGCTAAACTTAACATTCCATTTCTTTGCACCGAAGAACCAAAAGAAGCCGAAGAAGCCGAACGTATTAAATCGGTTGGTGAAGCAAATTCATGGACAGTCACAGCCATAAAAGAGAGCGAGGCCAAGCGTAGTCCCAAGCCCCCATTCACTACTTCTACTTTACAGCAGGTCGCCTCTACTCGATTGGGATTTTCTCCATCACGCACTATGGGCGCCGCTCAGAAGCTCTATGAAGACGGTCACATCACCTACATGCGTACTGACAGCACCAACATGAGTGAGGTAGCATTAAAACAAATGCATGCTCTTGTCATTAAGGATTATGGTCAGGTATATTTGACACCACGTACCTATAAAACAAAAAGTAAGTCGGCCCAGGAAGCCCACGAAGCTGTCCGACCAACTGACTTTACCAAACATAATGTCGGTGCTACAGCTGACCAAAAAGCTTTGTATGAGCTTATCTGGAGACGCACAGTAAGTTCTCAGATGTCTGACGCCACCATGAAACGAACGAAAGTTGTGGCTAATATCACCAACACCACTGATGCTATTCCTGACTTTACAGTGAATGGTTCGCGAATTATTTTCCCTGGGTGGCTAGCTGTTGATACTCGAGCCAGAGGCGAAGATACCGAAGTACCAAAACTCGCTACCGGCGACTCGCTCAAATTAAAATCCATTGACATCGAAGCCAAACAAACCCAGCCACTTGGTCGCTACAGTGAAGCCAGTCTCATCAAAGAGCTTGAGAAACGCGGCATTGGACGACCATCAACTTATGCCTCAATTATTAAAACCATCACTGACCGCGGCTACGTAATCAAGGAAGGCAGAACACTGATACCAACAGATACCGGCGATGTAGTCTCAACTTTTTTGGAACAAAATTTTGCAAACTATATTTCTGATACCTTTACCAGTGAGATGGAAACAGAGCTTGATGAAATAGCAGAAGGTACCCGTACTTACAAAAAAACCCTAACGGATTTTTATGGACCATTTCTAAAAGAGATAACCGCCAAGGAAGATATCCCAAAACTCACCAACCTCGGCGCTGGACCAGTAGGATTTCCCTGCCCTATCTGTAGTAGCGCCATGGTTATCAAACTGGGGCGAGCTGGGACATTCCTTTCCTGTAATCGTTTTCCTGAGTGTAATGGTGCGCGCATGATTGATGGTTCTGAATTAAAACCGGATGCACCAATCGGCAACCATCCAGACAGTGGCGAGGCCATCTATGTCATGAACGGAAAATTTGGCCCCTATGTCCAGCTCGGTGAAACTCCAGAAAAAATAAAAGGCAAAAAACAACCGTCTCCCAAACGAGCTAGTTTGCCTGCTGGATTAATGCCAGCAGACGTTACACTTGATGATGCTGTTAAATATCTCACACTTCCTCGAGAACTCGGAAACCACCCAAAGACTGACGAGATTATTATCGCCAACACCGGGCAATATGGACCCTACCTAGCACACGCCGGAGATTTCCGTTCCCTCAAAAGTAATGACGACCCATACACTATTACATACAAACGAGCATTGGAAATCTACACTCAACCAAAACAAATGCGTAAAGGAGAAACTCTATTAAAGGAACTGGGTATAAACCCAGTTACTAAAAAAATGGTTAATGTTTTTGAATCAAAGTCTGGTCGCTATCTGCGTAAAGGTTTCAAACGAATCAGCATTCCTGAATCTATCAAGACTGAGGACATAACAATTGAAGTAGCGGTTGAACTTCTAAAACAGGGATAAAGATGGTGACAGAGAGATGTTTTAAGCGTGGCGCGCCCTACGGCGCGCCACGCTTAAAACTTGCCAATTTTCCCCGAACTCTCTACAATTGATTTTATGAAAACAGTAGCCGATATTATTGGACAATTTGAAAATCCCACCGAGGCGGACAAACACTTAATCACTAAGGCATATGATTTTGCAGTGAGGGCACATGAAGGATTTACCCGTTACTCTGGTGAACCATATATGGCCCATGTTGCCTCTGTTGGTTTTATGATTGCTGAAATGGGCTTGGGCCCACGCACCGTGGCAGCTGGTTTACTGCACGACACCATTGAAGACACTCCGGTGAAGGCAAAAGATATTAAGGAAAATTTCGGTGAAGAAATTCTTTTTTTGGTGGAAGGAGTTACAAAACTAAGTTCCGTTCGTTATTATGGTACTGATAGGCACAACGAATCCCTTCGCAAATTATTTGTCGCTACCAGTCAAGACATACGAGTTTTGGTGGTAAAATTAAATGACCGTCTCCACAACATGATGACTTTGAGATTTGTGCCAAAGGAGAAACAATTACGAATTGCCCGCGAAACATTAGAAATTTATGTTCCGGTTGCCCACCGTCTAGGAATGGGTAAAATCCGCAAGGAGTTAGAAGATCTGGCCTTTCCTTATGTTTATCCAGCTGAGTACAAAAGGGTGTGTGGCTTGCTAGAAAAAAGGGCTGGCAAATCTAGTGAAATATTAGAGAAAGAACGTAAAATCCTACAGAAAAAATTAGTTGATTCTAAACTGATCGACTTTAATACTTCTTATAGAGTTAAAGGTCTTTTCAGCTTATATCATAAACTAAAACTAAAAAACTGGGATATTGATGATGTCTACGATCTTTTAGCTATGCGTGTTGTAGTGTCAACGGTAGAAGACTGTTATCGTACACTCGGGATTGTACATGAATTATGGCGTCCACTGCCGGGCAGAATGAAAGATTATATCGCCTTTCCCAAACCAAATGGTTATCAGTCAATTCATACCACCGTCACTACCACCCATGGCATCATTTTGGAAATTCAAATTAGAACTAGAAAAATGCACCACGAATCTGAATTTGGTGTAGCTTCGCATTTAACGTACAAGCAACCATCTACTACTGATAATCCTACTGTTGGCAGTCGTTTTTCTAATCTAATACCCTCTCTTTTCCGACCTTTTACTAAGCAATCTGTCTCAGAGACAAATATATTAATTGCCAAAGGTATACCTGACAAAGAAAAAATTCCCCAGTGGATTAGCCAAATTGGTCTGCTTTCTGCTAAAGGTAAAAGCTCAAATGATGAATTTATCAACGATCTGCGTCAAGATTTTTTCAGTAGTCGCATCTTTGTTTTTACTCCAATTGGAGACGTGGTGGATTTACCGGTTGGGGCAACACCGATTGATTTTGCTTATACTATTCACTCAGAAATAGGAAATCACATTTCAGGTGTAAAAGTTAATAAAAAACAAGTCCAACTTGACACTGAATTACATAATGGCGACCTTGTTGAAGTGGAAACTCGTAAATCAGCCAAGCCAACCAAAAAATGGATTGACATCGCCAAGACCTCTATAGCAAAAAGACATATTCGCGCCGAACTGGGTTTACCGTCGCCGAAATAACGGACAACAAAACTATCAGGTGGAAGAGTTGCAATAATTTAAGCTGTGTGATGAGGTGGACTTTCACTCTCCCATTCACAAAGACGTACGACATGGATCGCCACATTGCCCCCTTAACAGGGACTGTCCACTCATTGGCTACTTTATTTCCTGCCACGCTTCGCTCGCAGCTAAAGGTGGGTAAAACTAGCTCAATGAGTCTTGCGAAATGTCTTCTATACAGAAGCTGTTCAGGTTGTCACTATTTTTGCAAAATAGCAGGCAACCTCTTGCGAAAGTCCACCGGACTTTCTCACCCAGACATTTCTCACTCGCGAAGACGGAACGTGACCAAAACCAACGGTTTTAATCATCAACAACCGCTTCTCTATTGTCTTTGCGAGCGCCTTTATCTGCGAGCGGGGTGCGGCAGGTGGCAATCCACGTACTATTAAAAAATTAGGGATGTTTATATTAATTTACACAAGAGGATGATAGTCGGACTTCATTCACCGAAAATTTCTTAAACTCCAAAATTATTCATTGAATACAGACTACTGTCGTCATCATGCTTAACGGTAACTAATTTTTCAGACTTAGATAACAAAACATTATTAGACGATGGTGTGACTGTCGGCACTGTTGATTTTATTGGTGTGACTAGTGTGATTGGTGTGATTTGTTCAGTTAAGTTGGGTGCAATGGAAGATTTTTGACCCAACAGTACTGCCAGCTTATCACGAAGAGAACTCTCAGTTTTGATTACTGGTGGTGTGACTGGAACTGAATCTGATACATATTCTTTTTTCTCTTCCTCATGAGTTGGAGACGATACTGTCACAGCAGGTCGGATCAAAATATCTTCCACCGCCACTGACACTGTCGGCATTGGTGCCTCTTTCATAATCTTTGGCACGATTGGTACCGCTAGAGTTGGAACCTCAGTCTCACTTTTACTCTGGCTGGCAATATTATTCTTACTATCATCTATGATAGTAAAAGGCAACATTTCTAAGCCAGTGCTAGCAGTTAATTTTTCTAACGCATTTTTTTCATCCTTATCCTCTTCCAGTTTAATCCATTCGCGATTCTCACCTCGAGCCGGTAGTTCCTGTTTGATTTGTTTAGCTTCATCACGCATTCGTAGCAAAATCGCCTCAAGATCTTCCTCAGAAAAATAGTCAATCGTCATCTTGCCACCAAACTCTGTTTTAACAATACTAACTCTAGTGCCTAAAGTTTCAGTGAATTGTCGTTCTAATTCAAGAAGATTAAAATCAACATTATCTTTACGTCTGGTCTTCTCTACTGCAATACCGCGAGCAATTCTCTCCACATCGCGGACGGTAAGTTTTTTAAGAAGAATCTCCCGAAAGACGGTGTCTTGTTCTTCTGGTCTATCATTCAACATTAAAAGCGTACGGGCGTGACCTTCGCTGATGTCGGCACTACGAAGTGAATTGAGCATGTAGTCCGGCAAATGCAAAAGACGAATGGAGTTGGAAATATATTCTCGACTACGGCCAACCTTTTTACCTACCTGTGAATGTGACAAATTAAAAACATCAGCCAGCTGTCTAAAGGCCATGGCCCGATCAACGGCATTTAGGTCTTCACGCTGTAGATTTTCAATAATTGCCAGCTCTAATTTTTCTTGTTCACTTTGTTCACCTTCACGAATAATGACTGGCACTTGCGACAAGCCGGCAATTTTACTAGCACGCAAACGCCGTTCCCCGGCAATCAATTCATATTCACTGCGAAACGAACCATCTTCAGACGGCACCTCCTTTCGCGTCACGGTTAATGGTTGCAAAATCCCATACATACGGACAGACTCAGCCAGCTCCTTGAGCTTTTGCTCATCAAATTCCCGCCGTGGTTGATACGGGTTAGCCACGATTTTCTCCACCTCTACCCAAAAAATTGAATCTCCTTGAAAAGCCATAGTTAAATACCAAATAGACGAAAAATAACCGAGCGTATCACCTCCAAAACTCCCTATGCTCGTAGTTACAGTGTACCATATTTGCCCCAGCACCAGTGTTTATAACTTTGACATTATCTGGTACACTCTTTCTGTTCGCAATCGAATTGCCTCGGTGGCGGAATTGGTATACGCGCACGACTCAAAATCGTGTGTCGCAAGGCGTGAGGGTTCGACTCCCTCCCGAGGCACAATGAAAAGCACCTTTAGGTGTTTTTTGTTGGGCCGAGGAGTAAGTGACTCAATGTTGTGTAAAATAATGAGCGTAGCGATTATATTTTTCATACATAGGATTTTTTATCCCTAATAAAAATCCTTGCACTTACGGGAGGGAGTCGAAGCCCGATTGAGCTGGATTATGAGTGAAGCGAAATAATCCAGCCAATTGGGGTACTGAACATGTAATGTTCGACTCCCTCCCGAGGCACTATATAAAAATTTAACTCAGCTGGCTGAGTTTTTATTTTTAATAGTGCCTCGGAGTAACAGTGCCTGCGCACTGTTACGGGAGGGAGTCGAAAAGCTGAGTGATGTGAGGAGCTTGCGACGAACGAACGAGCTAGGGTCGTGAGCGGTATATTTTTAATGTAGCGAAGCGAAGTATAAAAATAACCGACTCCTGACCGACTCCCTCCCGAGGCACAAACTAGACTTTTGGCTATTTTTCTATATGCTGACATCAGGCCAGCAGATGATTATGGGGTGAAAAAAACTTCCCGCTAGAATAAAACAGTCTCGACTGGAGCTGTGGTGTGGTTTGGAAAAAACTTGACAGTTTTTTCCAAACCACACCCAGCTCTTTTTTCTTTATATTTTCCTACTATCTGCTACACTCCCAATATGCCTAGCAGCAAAAACCCTAAAGTCCTTGCCATTATCGGCCCTACCGCTTCGGGCAAAACTTCTCTTTCGATTGCACTGGCCAAACAATTCAATGGCGAGGTTATTTCGGCTGATTCACGGCAAGTCTATCGTGATATGGACTTGGGTACCGGTAAAGTGACTGCAAGTGAGATGCAAGGTATTCCCCACCATCTAATAGATGTAGCTGACCCTGCAACTATCTACACTGGAGCTGATTTCAAACGAGATGCTGAAGTTGCCCTTGAGGATATAATTGCGCGCAGAAAACTGCCTATTATTGCTGGTGGAACGTTTTTTTATCTGGAGTTACTACGCGGGACAATGTCTACAGCACCAGTCCCTCCCGACCCCGAACTTCGTGCCCTACTCGAAACCAAATCAACCGCCGAACTACAGCGTCAACTTGTCGCTGCGGACATCACCCACTCAGCCAAGATTGATATTAACAACCGCCGAAGATTAATGCGCGCCATAGAAATTATTCATACGTTGGGGATGATACCACCAGTAGAATCAAATACTTCTCCTCATGACTGGCTGACCATTGGAATAGACATTACGACCGATATTTTAGCCACCCGTATCCACAAGCGAATTCTACAACGAATTGATCAAGGGATGATTGAAGAAGTTGAAAAGTTGCACAAAGAGGGAGTGACCTGGGAGCGACTGGATTCATTTGGTCTAGAATATCGTTACATCGCCCGTTATCTGCAAGGAACTATCACAAGGGAAATTATGATCGAAGAACTAAGTGCCAAGACCAGACAATTTGCCAAACGCCAACGCACCTGGCTCAAGCGTGACAAATCCATTCAATGGTTTCCTTTTCCGATTATTGAGGAAGATGTGGAAATAGTTGTCCGAAAATTTTCAGAAAGTTAGTTGACCAACCACTCAATTTCCCCTACTATGTGCGGTACGTAGAGGTGGGGCTTACCCACCAAACGGGGCCTATAGTTCAGTGGTAGAATGCCGGTTTCCAAAACCGTTGACCGAGGTTCAAATCCTCGTGGGCCCGCACAGGTATACAAAAAGACAGTGGTCACTAAGTGACCACTGTCTTTTTGTATAGAAAGCAACCTACGTTGCTTTCGGGCCTGTGCGGGAGACGGAGCGCTGTGAGCTTGCGAACCGCGAGTCGGGGTCGAGAGCACTTAGTAGATTTGGAGCTGAAAGCGAACAAATATACTTAGTGACTCGTGACCGCAAAAATAAGGAGTTAGAACGAAGTGATAATGACAATATTTTACGTGGCTCACGAGGATTTGAAAGGCAGTTTCGGGGACCCTCTGGGCCGAAACTGCCCGGGTCGGACGAATGAAATAGTTTATGAGCCAAAGGCGAAATAAACTATCCATGAGAGTGACCAAATCCTCGTGGGCCCGCAACAGCAAACGTATACACCACCAGCAAATTGCTGGTGGTGTATACGTTTAGCACGAGCCCTGCGGCACGTGCGGGCTGTTGCGGGAGACGGAGACATGTTTTTGCTCTTCCTAGAGCAAAAACAGTCGAGTCAGGGTCGTAAGTACTTAGTAGAATATGCACAAAGTGCATTATTATACTTAGTAACTCATGACCGTAAAAACACGTACGACTCAATCGAGGGGCGGAAGCATGTTTTTATTTCCTTCCTAGAAATAAAAAACCTTTCAATTAACTGAAAGGTTTTTACTGTTTGTCACCCGCCCTACAGCAGGTGTGGTTCGAGTGGTAATTTTACTTAGTAACCCATGACCGCAGAAATGGTAACTGTGTTTATTTTTACGCCTACACAAGTTTTTTTAAACTACCAAGCCAAATGCAAATGTGTTCCACTACCAGCATTGTGGATAAGTGCCTCTATGGCACCATTATTCTGTGCCCAAGATTGAGCCGCCTGCATCTGTGACTGAGTTCCGACAAAATCAGCTGCCCTACCGGTGAGATGATATGAGTTAGGAACACCATCAACATCAAAATTACGTTCTGGCGTTCTATAACCGCCTGAAACCCTCAATCCAAAAGTTTCGGCTACGTATTGAACATTTGCAACAATTCCTGAGTCAAATCTAGCACCGGCATAAGTTACCAAGTCACCTGTCACAATGACTGGTAATGATGAGGTAGAACCAGGGATACCAGTTTCATCAAGAAAACTTCCATTATCATACCTATCAAACTTCAATTCTTTCTCGTTTGGCGTAATCACCCGCTGGCACTCTACATCAGCCCAGAATAACCAGCCAGTGACCGTACCTTCTGCTTTTAGTTTTCCATCATTACCAACCAATCCTCGCATCAGCGTATCCACAATTAACCAAGCCGATAGGATAATGATTAAACCTATGATGGCGTTGGTAAACTTGCTCTTAGCCGATTCTAAGGCAGACTGGTTACCACTGGAAGTTACCAGTCCGACTCCAGCAATAACCATAATAACCGCAAAAACCACAAAGAGAATACCGATCAGCCAAGTGATACCACCATTAACCATATCAACCACGTTACAAGCAGTACAATCAGGACCAGAACAACCAGACAAGCTCACGATACCATCAGCAGGTGTGGCGGCCAAAGCTAAAGATTCAGTAAAGAAAAAAGGAGAAATAAATAAAATGATTGGAATAAAAAGTGTGGCAACAAGGGATTTTTTCATAAGATCATTATAAAGGAACATTATCAGGACAGAAACTAAATCGGTAATCAATACCCGAAGCGGCCTCGTCCACATATCCCGGGACACTCACCGTGTATGACAAACTACACAGACTATTTTCATCAATATTTAGAAAATTTTCTAAATACTTTTCTGCATCAAAGCGTGCCCTAGCAAACGGCTTTACCAAAAGAGCAATATTGA
Source organism: Candidatus Kaiserbacteria bacterium RIFOXYD1_FULL_42_15 (assembly GCA_001783565.1). Classification (GTDB taxonomy): domain Bacteria; phylum Patescibacteriota; class Minisyncoccia; order Phycocordibacterales; family UBA918; genus OLB19. Next base: position 27,509 of record MFMT01000042.1, read on the forward strand.
AATAACCATTTTTTTCTTCATAGGTCACCACGTATGTCGGCACAGAATTATCACTGCCCTTTAAAAAGGTATTTCCGACAAAATACAAACCCGGGTTTTGAGCATCAGCAATAACTGCTGGGTCTTTCAGAAAATTTGTTACTTCAACAGGTGACCCAGTCGTACTCGGCAATATCACTGAGGAATCCGTATAGGTCACTTTGTTTTCTATTACCAGTGTCGGCTTATTTTTAATATACAAAGTTACTCCAATCGCTAGAAGTAGACCAAGTATGAGGGTTATTAAAATGTAGGATAATTTAGACATAGGATATTTTATGAGCCACTATATCTAGCGACACAGTTATCGGCTTTATTATTACAATTCGCGCATGTCCAATCACTATACCCGTTACTTTGTACTAATGACGACATCACCTGTGCATTGCATGAAGCATTCTGACAATTTGAAAAATCAGCACACGCACCGGCTGCAGCACCTCTCCAGGTAGTACCAACTATTTGAAAAGTACCGCAAGCTGAAGAATTTGAACCAGGATGGACCGTATTGTATGGTGGTGTACTGGGAATTCCTGAACTTTCGGTCATGGCTATACATGACATAATATTGGCTTGTTCTGAACTAAGGCCGTACCCCATCAATGCACTAACACTACAGGCACCATTGCTGGGATTACACTGCCCCAGACCGCTTGAATCAGTCGTACCACCGTAACTTGATGTACAAGTAACAGTACCTGCGACAGTGTTAATGGTCGCAGTACTGGCCGTACTCTGACATTGAGCCACTTGGGCAGTACAATTATAATTTAGACTACCATCAGAATTGATTCCATCAGCATCACAGGTTGCCACCATAGATCCTGACAAACTACCAGCACCCCATCCACTAACGCCTGATAGAGCTGTACTCGGGTTGGAATATACTAAATGTTTTTTATCCGCCTTTGGTTGTTCCACACACTGAACTACATTCCACATACCATAGTTATCATCATTTACCATCGCCTTCATTATAGTATCAATCAAAAGCCAGCCAGCGAGCACTATCACAAACCCGATAATGACATTGGTCATCATCGAATGCGCAGCGGTCTTCGCACTAACATTTCCCCCCGAAGTCACTAGTTTAATACCGGCATAAACAATTATGATGGCGGCAATAGTACCTAAAATACCGATCAACCAAGTAATCACTCCATTCACTAATCCAACCAAATGACAGGCCTGACAAGCTTCTTCACCTGGTCCTCCACAAGGCACCAAATCAGCCCCAAAAACAAAACTCGGAATAACAAAAAATAAAAGAAAAAGAAGTATTCTAGTCATTAAAGTATTTCAATATCTATAGCGTACCACACCAACGACTTTGAAAAAACCGGAAACTGTGATAATTTGTACCCACTTGCTTCTGACCAAGAAGTAGTGAAAGTAAATATTGCGTCGGTGGCAGAGTGGATGAAACATGAACTGCTTCATGTTTCATCTGGTCTGTCGCTTGCGACAGAATTGCCGATATTTATGAG
>MFMT01000042.1:29073-29362 GCA_001783565.1 Candidatus Kaiserbacteria bacterium RIFOXYD1_FULL_42_15
ATCTGTAATCAATTACTTGAACTCTTAATTCAAATAGAAAGTAAATGCGTCGGTGGCAGAGTGGATGTGAAGTGAACAGTTTCACTTCACATCTGGTCTTCGAGCGAATGCGAGAAGATTGGTCGTTATGAACGAAAGTGAATAGACCAAAGGAGGACAATTAAATTGACCACGGATTATTTTATCCAAGTCACTAATTCTCCTAAGGTGTATTTTACAAGAATACATATTATTGCGTCGGTGGCAGAGTGGATGAAACATGAACTGCTTCATGTTTCATCTGGTCTGT
>MFMT01000042.1:29407-61552 GCA_001783565.1 Candidatus Kaiserbacteria bacterium RIFOXYD1_FULL_42_15
CAATAGGAGGACAATGAAATTGACCACGGATTAGAATCTGTAGTCAATCATTTCCATTAGAGTTAAGAACCATAAAGAAAGTAAATGCGTCGGTGGCAGAGTGGTCAATTGCAACAGACTGTAAATCTGTCGGACATCGTCCTACGAAGGTTCAAATCCTTCCCGGCGCACAGTAACAAAAATCAGCTCAACTTTTTAGTTGGGCGATTTTTTGTCTGTGCGCCGGGAGTGAGTGATTTAATATCACTCACGTAAGGATTTGAAGCCCGATTGAGCTGGATTATGAGTGAAGCGAAATAATCCAGCCAATTGGGGTACTGAACATGTAATGTTCAAATCCTTCCCGACGCACCAAATACCAAAACTCAAGCGACAGCTTGAGTTTTGTTGTATTTGGTAGCGCCGGGAAGGATTTGAAAGACGAAGCCGGGGCCCCTCTGGGCCGGCGAGTCGGGGTCGAGCGAATGAGATATTTTGTGAATGAAATGAAACAAAATATCCATGAGAGTGACCAAATCCTTCCCGACGCACGCGTATAAAAATCAGCTCAAGCTTTTGCTTGGGCGATTTTTATTGCGTGCGCCGGGAGCAAGCAAATAGTTTTGCTTGCGTAAGGATTTGAAAGCCACAGCGATGTAGCTTTGCTACGAGCGAGGCGGGTGAGAAGTGATTTGACATCACTTCGCAAGACCTTGCCCGCTATCTTTGAAGCGAAGCGAAAAGTAACGACAAGGTGTACAGAATTCGTAGAATTCGCGAACACTTTGTAGAATTGAACGTAGTGAAAATTATACTTAGTGATTCGTGTTCAAATCCTTCCCGGCGCACTCTTGACATAAGTTTAACTTAAGTTAAACTTATGTCATGAATACAAAAACAGACAAGGATATTGTCGGTCTTAAAGAACTTCGTGAAAACATGGAGACTTATATAGAGCGCGTAAACAAAGGTGAATCAATCACCGTATTTCGTCGTTCTACTCCCCTGTTCCGTATCACTCCGATCGATGCTGAAGAAGGGGGTTGGGAAACTGTCATCGACTTCACCAAAGAATCAGGTCACGGAGTTCCGATAGAACAACTACTCGCCTCAATGAAAAAAATGCATGGACAGAAATCAAAAATTTCTTAAAAGGCTCAGTAATAAAGAATTTGATGCCGTAGAGCATATTCTACGGAAGATTTTAGTCAGAGACACCTCTAGTCTTGATATTAAAAAACTATCTAGTTATAAAGATGTGTACCGAGTTCGAATAGGAAGCATTCGTATTATCTTTCTAGACACGGGAAATCATACTGAGGTTTTAGAAATCAGCAGAAGGAGTGAGAAGACGTATAAAGATTTTTAGTCCTCCCCAAACAAAGTTGTCGAACCAACTCCAACCTCACTCTCACAAGTAAAACGAAAACACTATCATATATGTGTTTTCGTTTTAGAAATTTAACCGCTTCTGGTTTCGTAATTGAGTTTGATGTGGAATCAAATAGCAAAACGTGGATTGCTTCGTTGTGACTCGCAAAGACGGTAAAAAATAACAACAGTAACGCCAATATGAATTCTTTCCACATAACCTCAGATACATATCTGTATTCCTTAATGATAAAAGAAAGTACTAAATGTGTTTAGACATTACAAAAAATATTTTTGGCAAATATTCCCTAAATCAACTGTAACTCAAAAACCTGTAGAATAATGTATAATTAACAATAGATTTGAACCAACGCCAGGGAGGGCGCTATGAGGAAAATGTTTGTTTTTATTGTCCTTGCCTGGTTGCTTATGACAAACGCCACGAGTGCATTGACAATAACAGAAGCGCAGAAATGTGCCGACCGACTGCTCGAAGCATACAACAGTCGTAGTTACCCCGGGAAAATGCTCATGCTCGAAGCCATCACTCAACGCACCTTCGGTATGTTGTACCGTTCGATGACTAATCAAGAAAAAGCAGAGGCCACAAAGGCCACAAAGCGGGTACTGCGTGAATCGTTTGAACAGCCGACTGGACAGTACCAGTACAAAGACCTGGTGGTTGGTCCTGTCGAAACTACCAAACATGGCTTCCGTATTAATGGCACAGTTCATATTACTTCACCGAAATATACTGGAACGGCCTCATTCATGGCACTAGTGTATCCTGGTTGCAAGGTTGAACAGGCCCGCATTGGCAACATTTACGCTCTTGATATCGCTTTGCGGGAAATGCTCAAGAAGGAATCAAAATGGAGAGATATCCTTGGCTAACAAAAGAACAAACCGGCCACGCCCAAAGGGCGCGGCCAATTTATTTATTATGCCAATTAATTCACTATTACTTCTTTGGACTTTTTAATTACTTTCTTAGTTACCCCGTTCCCCGCTCGAGCGCGTTTTTTGACGTCAAAATCAAGCTCGCCTTTTTTCATATCAACCCTAACTGTACCACCACGCAACATCCCTTCGTTAATCATCAATGAAGCGACAGGTGTCAGAATCTTGCTTTGGATCACCCGCTTTAATGGCCTAGCGCCAAATTTTGGATCATAACCTTCCTTGGCTAAATAATCCATCACGGCATCGCTTACTGTCAAAGCAATTTCCTTACGGCGCAGACGTTCCATTACCTCGGTAATTTGTAGACCAACTATACTGCGAATAGTTTCGGGAGAAAGGATGTCAAAGACAACAATCTCATCCAAGCGGTTGAGAAACTCCGGTCGGAAAAAATGTTTCAAACTTTCCAAAACCTTTTCCTTAGCTTGACTATATTGAGCCACTTCCCCATGTTCGACCGAGAAACCAAAATTTGACATCCGGTCAATGTGTTCGGCCCCGATATTTGAAGTCATGATTATGACCGTGTTACGGAAATTAACTTTACGTCCCTTAGCATCAGTCAAATGACCGGAATCAAGCACCTGTAGTAAAATATTGAAGACTTCTGGATCGGCTTTTTCAATTTCATCTAGTAATATGACCGAGTAAGGACGGTGTCGGACACGCTCAGTAATATTGCCACTTTCTTCATGACCAACATACCCAGGTGGAGAACCAATAATTTTCGACACGGAGTGCTTTTCCATAAATTCAGACATATCAATCCGTATCAGTGCATCGGGGTCATTAAACATGAATTCCGCCACCGCCCGTGATAACTCTGTCTTTCCCACTCCGGTTGGTCCAAGGAATAAGAACGAACCAATCGGACGATTAGGGTCTGCAATACCAGCCCGTGACCGCTTGATAGCATTAGCGATTAAATTGATGGCGTTCTCTTGCCCAATCACTCGTTTCTTGAGTTCGTCTTCAATTCGAGAAAGCTTCTGCACCTCGGCTTCAAGCATGCGCGAGACTGGTATGCCCGTCCAACGCGACACCACGGTAGCAATGTCTTCTTCGGTCACCTCCTCTTTTAGTAATCGGCGACTACGCTGTAGCTTCTTCAACCTTTTCAGCTTAGTATCCAAGTCTCGTTCTAGGGAGGGAATGGTATCGTAGCGAATCTCAGCTGCTCGGGTTAAATCAGCTCTCGCTTCGGCACTGTCGGACTCAAGACGCGTTTCCTCGAGCTCTTTCTTCAGCTTTCCAATTTCACCCAAGGCGTCTTTTTCGTTATTCCATTTTGTTTCTAGGGCAGAAGTAGTCTCACGCAACTCACCGATTTCGTGATCAATTTCTTTGAGACGAACTTTAATACGTATTTTTTGTTCAGATATTTCTTTTTCTTTCTTAAGAGCTTCCCGCTCAATTTCCAAACGCCTAACTTGTCTGTCAGCATCAACTAATTCATCTGGTTTATTTTCCAGAGAAATACGTAAAGCGGCCGCCGCCTCGTCTATCAAGTCCACGGCCTTGTCGGGCAAAAATCTGTCGGTAATATAACGAGCCGATAAATTAACTGCCGCAATAATAGCGTCATCAGTTATTCTTACTCCATGGAATAATTCGTATTTTTCCGCAATACCACGCAAGATGGCTACAGTATCATCCTGACTTGGTTCATTAACAAACACCGGTTGAAATCGTCTAGTGAGGGCCGGGTCACGTTCAATATGTTTTTGATACTCTTTTAACGTAGTGGCGCCAATGACTCGCATCTCTCCGCGCGCCAAAGCCGGCTTCAGCATATTAGAGGCGTCCATTGATCCCTCGGCTTGACCAGCACCAACAATAGTGTGAAGCTCATCAATAAAAAGAATTACCTGGCCGTGCGATCCTTCTATTTCTTTCATAACGGCTTTTAGTCGTTCCTCAAATTCACCACGAAACTTTGTTCCAGCTATTAAGAGACCCAAGTCGAGTGATAAAATTTCCTTACCTTTGATTGACTCGGGGACTTGACCCTGGGCAATTTGTTGTGCCAAACCTTCGGCGATTGCTGTTTTACCAACACCCGCTTCCCCTATAAGGACGGGATTGTTTTTTGTACGGCGCGACAGAATTTGAATTACTCTTTGCACTTCCATGTCGCGACCAATGACTGGATCAAGTTTATTATCCTGAGCCAACTTTGTTAAATTTCTAGTGTACTTGGTTAGGGCTCTAAATTTCTTTGGTTGTTCGGCATCAGTGACTCGATGCTCACGAATTTCTTTAATGACCTCCAGCACTCTATTTTTATCAAGACCAATCCGCAAGATCATTTCCGCCGCTGGACCAGGATGCTCAAGCACAGCCACAAATAGATGTTCGACTCCTACATACGAATCACCCAGTTGTTCCGCTAGATGCCCCGAATACTCTAATGATTTTGCCAGCTCTGGAGTTAGATATAGTTGGTATGATTGAGAAACATTAGAAGCAGATTCAGGATCCTCCAGTGCCTCAAGGAGTAAGTCGGTAAAAGCGATGACGTCAATATCAAGTTTATCGAGGACAGAAATTACCATACTCTCATCCTGCATGGAGAGTGAGGTTAGTAAATGAATCGGACTAACATGATTTTGACCACGTTCAATAGCGAGTTCATGGGCTTTCCTAATGGCCTCTTTAGCTTTAGTTGTAAAATTTTGAAAATTTGGCATAGTCGAATTGTCTTATATTATTTTCACCTCTCTTCACTCAGTAATTATATTTCTTTCAGACACCAAGGGTGACGGTCTGTGACCGATTACTCTATAATGCAATATATGGACGTCGCTGTCAAAAAATAGCTGGCCACCGTTGGTAATTAATATTTTATTAACTATAAGGTTCAGATTATTAGTAACTAATAGTGATGTTTAGAAACGACATGGATTGCCACACTGCGGTTCGCAAAGACGGACGGTGACGTTCATCGTCTTTGCGAGGAGGGAGCCCGCAGGCGAGGGACGTGGCAATCCAGGGTGACGGGGCGATGTGGACGGACGATGGCGGGCGTGGATTGCCATGCCTCGCAAAGACGGACGGTGGTGACGGACGTTCTTTGTCTTTGCGAGTGAGAAAAACATACTATGCTTTTCTCACTCGCAAAGACGCATTGGTGTATATACCAAAAATCAATATAGGTCGTCATTGCGAGCAAAGCGCGGCAATCCAGAGTTGGTGTGACGTCACAGATTGCTTCCCTACAGATGAACGAATGAGTGTCGTAAAAATAAGACGTAACGTAGTGTAGTTTTATTTTTACGACCGAGTGAGTGAAATCTGTATGTTAATACAGGGACTGTTCAGGTTGTAAGCTAAAGTTTCTTTAGCTCCTCAACATGTTTAGCCAAAATTGCCACAGTTTTATCAAGTTCCGCTTTGGTGGTGTCTTCACCTAAAGTAAACCTGAGGGTAGAAGTGGCCCGAATAGAATCTCCTGAAATCGCCTTCACTACCGTACTTTCCCCACCCCCAGCGGCACTACAAGCACTTCTAGTACTAGCCGAAACCCCATGAGTATCAAGCATCACTACCGCAAATTCACTATCAATACCCGGGATAGAAACATTGACATTGTTAGCCACCCTTTTTTCACCAACTGATCCATTTACGATACATCCTGAAATTTCATTTGTTAATTTTGCCATAAAATAATCTCGCAAGTTCCTAACTGATTCACTGCGTGATAAATATGATTGCTGGGCTATCTCTAGCGCTTTAACACCACCAACGATTTGAGCCAATGGCTCGGTTCCGGGGCGAAGACCGTTTTCTTGGCCACCACCAAAAGTGATAGCTTCTAATTTTATCCCTTTTCCGCATGCTAAAATCCCGACACCTTTAGGGCCACCAAATTTTCCAGCATCCAAAGACATTAGATTAATCTTATGACGAGGTAATTCGCACGGTAACCACAATGGTGCCTGGGAAGCATCGATAAATAACAAAACGTGTTGCCCAAGCGCTTGCTCCTGCTCCAACACCCGACTTACTGCCCCGATATCCTCAATTGTGCCAATTTCACTATTCACGTACGATATGCAAACTAGAATAGTTTGTTCATTGATCAAACCCCTAAGTTCCGAAAGGATGACCTGTCCTCCAGCATCGACAGAAACATAATGAATCTTGACTCCTTTCCTCGATAAATATACCAAGGTCTTCTCTGTAGCCGGGTGTTCAATTTTAGTGGTAATAATTTCCATTTGATTCATAGGTGTTCCATCTCTTCTTTTGGTGGACACAACTCCCCTGATGGCTAAATTATTACTTTCCGTTCCTCCACTAGTGAAGGTCACCCCGGCTGGTTGGATTTGCAAAATCTGTGCCACCTTGGAGCGGGCTTCATGAAGGGCATTCTTGGCTTCTTGACCCTCAAGATGAATGGAGCTCGCATTGCCAAAATTATCAACCAGAAAAGGAGTCATGGCTTTAACAGCTTCTTTGTACATCGGCATAGCTGAAGCATAATCCAAATAGATTCTAGTAAGCTTAGATGTGGTTAAACCCTTTTTTATATTTTTCAAAAATGACATGCTGAAATCATGACATGGGGTGTAATATATGTAAATATCTGCTATACTCGCAGGACTAATTTACCAACGTGGGCTGCCGTGGCATTTTTATATCAAATTACTATGACAAAAAATACTAAAACCAACACTCCGAATATGACCAAGCGACCACCAATTGTGGTGGTTATGGGTCATATTGACCATGGCAAATCAACTCTTTTAGACTTTATTCGAAAAAGCCATGTGGTTGATAGTGAGACTGGAGGTATCACTCAACATCTTTCCGCCTATGTGGTACCACACACTACCAAAGATGGCACCAATGAATCAATCACCTTCCTAGACACTCCCGGACACGCCGCTTTCCAAAAAATGCGTCTTCGTGGTGCTGATGTGGCCGATATCGCCGTCTTAGTAGTGTCTGCCGAAGACGGAGTAAAACCCCAAACCCTTGAAGCCCTTGAATCTATTAAGCAGGCAGGCATTCCCTTTATTGTTGCCATTAATAAAATTGACAAACCAGGGGCTGACATTTCCAAAACCCAAGCCAGCCTAATTGAACACGAAATATATATTGAAGGTATGGGGGGAGATATTCCATGGGCCCCCATCTCAGCCAAGGTCGGTACTGGTGTCTCAGAATTGTTGGACTTAATTATTCTAGCCGCCGATATGACCGAACTCAAAGGCGATCAGAATGCACCGGCCGAAGGGATTATCATTGAAGGAAAGCTGGACCAAAAAAGAGGCAGTACCGCCACTCTAATTATCACTAATGGGACCCTCAAGAGTGGTCAGTTCATTGTTTCTGGTACCAGTTTTGCTCCAGTGAGAATTATGGAAGATGCCACTGGCAAAACTATAAAAGAAGCTACTCTTTCAACCCCAGTCGGGATTGTTGGTTGGAGTACTATCCCTAAAGCCGGAAGTCAGTTTTATACCGTAGGCAGTAAGAAAGAAGCCGAGGTGGCCATCTTAGCAACAATCGCTCCGATTGTAACAGACCATAAAAAAAGCGGACTTCCCACTATCCCAGTCCTTATCAAGGCGGACGTCCTCGGTACCCTAGACGCGATTGAGCATGAACTAAACGCCTTTAAGTCTGAGCGTATCAGTGTGCGCATTATTGATACTGGTGTCGGACCAATTTCCGAGAATGACGTTCAGGCCGTCAGTGCCACAAAAGACGCCATCATTGTTGGATTTAATGTAAAAGTGGAAAGAGGAGCAGTTGACATGGCCGAACGTCTTGGGGTTGAAATAAATACTTTTGATATTATTTATGAACTGTCCGAGTGGCTCAATACCGCTCTTAAAAATCGCACCCCAAAAAAAGAAGAAAGTGTTATTACTGGTCATGCTAAAGTATTGAAACATTTTAGCACCCAAAAATACATTCATGTTCTTGGTGGTCGGATTGAAGATGGCGTTCTCAAACTTGGGCAAAGTGTTCGTATTCTACGTCGCGAGATTGAAGTGGCTAAAGGCATGGTTAAGAATCTTCAACAACAAAAGTCTGATGTTAAGCAAGTGAACGATGGTGAATTTGGTATGCAGATTTATTCTAAAAACGAAATCGCTCCCGGAGATATAGTTGAAGGTTTTGAAATTGTGGTTTCATAATATGGAAATAAAACCCATTACTTTTGATAGACATGACCGAGCGGCTTCTTTAATTAAAGAAATAGTAGCCACCTTCATTCAACAAGAGGCAAATCCCAATCCTCTTATTACCGTAACTCACGTTACTGTTTCTCCAGATTATCGAAAAGTGACAGTGTTTTTTACCACCATCCCTGACGGTCGCGAAGAAGATGCTTTAATTTTCCTCAAGCGCAGTGCTAATGAGATGCGCGGATTTGTGAAGAAAAAAAGTAGTTTAAGAATTATTCCCCACTTGGAATTCTCAATAGACTACGGCGAACGACATCGCCAACACATCGATGAGATTGCCCACGAGATTGAGCACAGTGATGCCGACACCCCTACAGAACCAACCACCTAGGACATCCGATGTCCTAGGTGGTTGGTTGTACAGCTTGATATCTTTTGTCTATAGCGACCAAAAATGCTAAAGTAATACGCGACCAGTCCTGGTGGCGAAGTGGTTAACGCTACGGTTTGCAAAACCGTCATTCGTGGGTTCGACTCCCACCCAGGACTCATTTATATAAAAACGTACATTCGTACGTTTTTATATAAATGAGTCCTGGGAGTTGTGTGCCTGCGCACACAACGTTGGGAATCGAACAGCGGAGTTATGTTTTCTCCTCTTCCCTAGAGGAGAAAACAGACGAGCTGCGTCCAGCGTTCTTATGAGCGTCAGCAAATTAGAAAAAGAGGGACGATTTCCACCATAAAACAGAATCAAATTTGAAGTAAATCTAGAAAGGAGTTCCCCTTGCCGGGATGGTGTAATCGGTAGCCACGCAAGACTTAAAATTTTGTGGGCGCAAGCCCGTGCGGGTTCAAGTCCCGCTCCCGGCACAATGTAATAGTACGTCAGATTTTTATCTGGCGTACTATTACATTTGCCCCAGGGACTTGAAGAGGTTGCCTGCTAGATTATGAGCTAGCGAAATAATCTAGCGACAACCTGTACTGAACTCGTAGAGTTCAAGTCCCGCTCCCGGCACAAATTAAAAACTATCATTCTTGAGAGTTTTTAATTTGTGCCGGGAAGAAAGCAAACTGCTTTGCTTTCGGGCGGGACTTGAAAGGCGGAGCGACGTGAGTTTACGAACAAGCGAGCCAGGGTCGTGAGCGATATATTTTTAAGGAGTTCACGACTATAAAAATAATCGACTCCTGACCAAGTCCCGCTCCCGGCACAAAGTATTATTAAGAATATATAGATAGGTTGTCTAATTTAAATTTATCTTGTACACTTTGCTCTACCAAATATATATGCGCCCTTAGCTCAGTTGGTAGAGCAGCTCCCTCTTAAGGAGACGGTCCAAGGTTCGAATCCTTGAGGGCGCACAAAGGTAAAGCAAAAACACTATCATAATATGATAGTGTTTTTGTTTTAAAAACTGAACTGCTTCAGTTTTGTGCCTGTGTGCGAGACGGAGCGATGTTTTTCTGCCCCCTTAGGCAGGAAAATAAGTGAGTCGGGGTAGCGAGTGCTTAGTAAAATAAAGACAAAGTATTTATTTTGGTTAGCAACTCGTGACCACACAGATACATCTATGTGCTATACATGACATGATTTTGTGACTAAATGATAATGTGTTACACTCTGTCCACACGATTTTGTGTATCCGCGCGAGTGGCGTAATTGGTAGCCGCGTTAGTCTTAGGAACTAATGGAGCAATCCGTGGAGGTTCAAGTCCTCTCTCGCGCACAAAAGAAAAACCGTCCCGCAAGGGCGGTTTTTTGACTGCGCGAGAAGTAGTGTGTGGGACACACTACGGGAGGACTTGAAGAGGTTGCCAGCTCTTTTGAAAAAAGAGCGACAACCTGTACTGAACTCGTAGAGTTCAAGTCCTCTCTCCACATTTCCTATATAATAAACAAATGGCTCAACAAAATACCCAATTTGATTTCGGTGATGGAAAGCAACCAACTTCCTCATTCACCCTCTATGAATACATCATTAGTGACCGCGGTAGCCGGTATTCAGCCAGTATTGGTTTTGTCACCGGGCGAGAAGATATAAAAAATTTTCTATCCAAACTAAAGACACTAAAAAAATACGCTAGAGCAGATCATCACAGCTGGGCAGCTCGTCTTTCACATGAGGGTACCATTTACGAAACCAAAAGTGACGATGGTGAGACTGGTGCCGGCATGGTCATACTCCGGATTATGCAAAAAAGGAACGTCACCAACTGCATCATCTCTGTCACTCGCTGGTTCGGTGGCATTAAATTAGAAGGAGACCGTTTCAAGCATATTCAAGACGCCACCATCTACGCCATTGACCACCTTGATCAATAGATTTATATCGCGATTAATCGCGATATAAATCTTGATTCGTTGTTGTCACTTTTTTACAACACCACGTCTTTGCGAGTGAGAAAGTCCAGTGGACTTTCGCAAGACCTTGCCAGCTCTTTTGTAAAAAGAGCGACAAGGTGTACAGTCCCTGTTAAGGGAAAGCGCGGCAATCCACGTCCATCATCGTGTTCGTCTTCGCGAGTCGCAACGTGGCGATCCACTTCTTCACCTAAACCACAGCCGAGCGAAATCATAAATTGCTAAAATACCCTACAAAATAAGCCCAGAATACCGTCCTAAAACTTGACTTCTGTCGTGATTTGTGCTAATATAATAGATGGAATGGGCGGGTTGTACCCCACTTCTCCGTAGTCACACGAAAACGTGATGATTACCAGCAAGTTGGGCATCCCGCTCATAAATGAAACAGTCCGCGGGTGAGAAGCACATGCTTCCCCGCTTTGACATGGAGAGAAAAATGAAACGTGTAATCATTCTGGTGTTGATTCTGGCATCTTTCTATATCATCCCGAAGTTCTATATCATCCCGAAGGCAGTAGGGTTTGTGTTGGCATTCACCTTGGGACTCGCTGCTTCTGCAGCAATTCTTTTGGGTATCGGTGCGTATGCTTCGTTACTATTCAAGAACGTACTCACCCACAACCCAGACAAACCGCACTACTGGCAACTTTTCGTAAAGGTTGACAAAAACCGGGCAGTTGCCATCAGCCGCGGAGATAGAGAGATTAGGGTTTTGTTTGGAAACCAACCACCCCTACCCTCTGACGCCCTCTGGGGTTTTTGGATGAAGTACAAGAAGATGGTCATGGAAAAACTTGGTCTCCATGTGATTTTCCCGTACTTCTGGGAACCAAAAACTATCCCTCTTCCTAGGTACAAGATTGACGAGGTCGACGGAAAGATAAACTACCGAACCATCAAGAATGGGGAGGAGGGATTCTTTACGAATCACGTTCGTGTCGCCGACGAGGGGACTCCCTGGTACTACATTATATCCGGGGCAGACGTCCAGACTATACCAGTGACGACAAAGGAGGTCGTTACCTACCGCATCAAGAAAGACGAACTAAGCGTAATTACTTCGCTCTATGGTGCTGAAACCTGGAATGTCGTATTGAGCAACGCCATCGGGTCGATGACCAGAAAGGTCCTCAGTCGAGATGCCACGATCGACATGATCGTGGGGTCGATTGGAAACGAGGTGTGGCCCGTAACTGTCAAGACTTCTTCTTCACAGGATACTGTCTACAGTGCTTTGGCGCAGCAAATTGAGCTTGAGCTCCAGCGCTATAAGCTCAAGAATGGCAAGAAACTTGCAGACATGGGGATCGAAATCCTCAAAGTGGACATTCTTGACTTCGAGCCCGAACTTACACCAGAAGAAAAACTGAAGCTCCACTCTGCCGTCCTGGCCATCCAAAATGCCAGGAAGACTGTCATCGAAGGCACGGCTACTGCCAACGCCCAAAAGGCACTGAAAGATGTCCACGCCCTCGGTGGCGGCGCTTCACCAGAAATCATCATGGCCGATGTCATGAAGAAATTTGCTGACGGAAAGGGTGGGGTGCTTGATCTCATTCTCACCGGCCTCGCAGCAAACCAACTTAAGGGGAAATAAGATGATGTATCTGTATGCGGTGCTGGCAGGGTTTGCTTCCCTGCTGGTATTGACACCGTCTGTTCTTCTTCTCCTTTGGTTTTCTTACAAGGTAAAGTCCAAAAGAGCACCCACCCCAGTACCTGTTGGTGTGGCCGGGGCAAGTACGACCACAACCACAACAACACCCGTACCGGCCAGAAAGGTGTCGACGTGGGTGAAGGCGCTGCTGGCGACAGTGCTGATGATTATATTGTTCTTTTGGGGCGGAGAAATTCTTTCCGCCCTGAAGGGCTGGGATTGGTCAACCACCAGCACTGGCAAATTCATCGAAGACAACGCCGGCTCCGGCTGGTCAAATCTTCTGTGGCTCTTTCTACTGGTGCCGCTCTACTTTCTTGTCGGACTTCCCAAAGGTCTGGCGAAGAATGCGGGGACGGTACTGAGCTGGGGAGTGGCCATCATTGGGATGATTGGACTGGTATGGTTCTTCACCCAAGACCCGCTACGGTGGTGGCATAACGACAATATTGTCAGGGTTGACCTCAACAGGGTCAATTCAGACACTGTGTCGATAAAACCCGACCAGACACTGATTATTCTGGTTCGGCAAGCCACAGTCTACGGACGTGACTGCACCGGATACTTCATGCCGGCGCCGAAGTGGCGGGAGATGTATGACATGCATCAACCTGAAGATGTTCTTATATCATACACCAACCAGGGCCTGACGACCTATGTGTCCATTAAGGAACCCTACCGCACCATGCTACGCGATAGGGGGATGACTATGGACATCTGGGTCTACAACCAAGGTTGCTAGTCCCTTCGGTGGCCCGACACAGGACCACCAACACCCCCGGCGGCGCGCAAGCGTTCGGCGGGGGTTTATTTTTATAAAATATGATTCAGAATTTAGCCAGGTTTAACCAAATTAAGGAGATTGCCATAAAGTTTATCACGGGATTAATAATCTCTTTCTACTGTGGTCCAGATACAGGTGTGGTATATGTTGGGGCGGTAGCCGGAAGTTCAAAAACTCGGTTATTACAACCAGAAGCTGTTGGGTCTTTAGCACAATCTAGGGTGTCCTTCAAACCAAAGGTGTTAGCGGCCACGGATAAAATGGCAAAAGCAGTTAGCATCACCAGTAAGCCGATAATGCCCCACATAATATGTTTTTGACCATCGGCACGCCCAGTCGGATCATTTGAATTAGCAATGTATTGAAAACTGCCGTACATAAAAACTAGTACCGCTACCGCCGTCAGAAGGATGATTAAGGGATAAAGAATAACTTCATTGAATTTGGCGACAAAGCTGGTAGCTTCGGTAACACCTGGTACTGACTCAACGGCATAAGCAATATTTGAAAACATATGGCTAAATTATAGCATCACAACAATCAAAAAACCGCACTGAAGGTGCGGGTTTTTGTCGGTAAAGTATTACCACTATCATCTAAGCAAATTATGGAGTAGGTAAACCGGGTATAGTTGGTACAGTCGTTTGATCACCACCGATTGAGCCGGTAAGAAAGTTAACGATTCCCCATAAACTAAAAATCAATGCAAAACCGATAATCGAATAGATAATTAAGTTTCTACCTTCTTTTCTTTTCTCAGGGTCGTCACCGCCAACAATAAACATTTTGAAAATACCCCAAACAAACATCAGAAATCCTGCTGCCAGTAGTAGGGGCAATAAATAGTTTTTAATGAAAGTAGTGGTTCCAGAAAATGGAGCACCTAACAAGGTAGGATTATTTTCCAAAAGCCCAGCTGCACTAACGGTGGATGCACCTGCAATCAATAAAAACATGGCTGAAAAAATAAAGAAATAGACGTTTTTCATAAAATTAAATTGTTAATACTATTAATGAGTATTAATGGTAATTATACATGATAATTTGGGGATTGTATGCTTTCTGGGGTGGGGTGTGTATAAAAAAGCTGGTTACAGAAATGAGTCCTGTGAAGACGTGGATTGCTTCGCGCGACTCGCAAAGACGTTTCACTTTGTGTTCGTCTTCGCGAGGAGTGGAGTGGCAACGTGAAAAAGTGATTCAATATCACTTTGCAAGACTAGTTGAGCAGGTTTGTGAGTGAAACGAAACAAACTGGCCAACTAGTGGACAGTCCCTGTAAGGGAATGACGTGGCGATCCAGGGTGGCATGACGAACGATGTGGATTGCCACGTTGCGACTCGCCTGTCTGCGCAGGCAGACAAAGACGGAGGGGTTGAGACGGTGGGTTAAAAAATTGATGCCTTAAGAAAAGAAAGGATGCCCCAAATGCTGGCCATGATTACCATCACGATGACTGAAGTCAGTGCTATCATCTTACCCTCTTCGCGCTTGGTATCATTATCGGCATGGATAATCCAGGCATCAATAATTTTCCACATCATCACAATGAAGGCCAGGGCAAAGATAACCACTATCAGGGAGTTGATGATGTCAACGAAAAAGACGACAAGCTCGGCGAAGGTGGTGGGCGTGACTGGTGTGGTTGGTGTCATAACTAGAAACTTTCAACAGTTGATTGAATAATGTCACTAATGGCAACGGCGGCCAAAATCAAAACCCCACCAATAATGGCATAAGTGAGGGCACGAGTCGCCTCCCCGACTTTGGTAGAATTACCACGAGCGGTGACGTATTTGAAACCAGCTAAAATAATAAAGAAGACGACGACGGGTATCATCAGAATTTCCACGATATTGAGAATGGTCACCAAAAGACCTTCGATAGAACTGACATTTTTAAGAGGGTTTTCTAGGGTAACGGTGTCAATTTTACTTGTATTCGTCGGAGCAGCTTTGGTAAAAATTGGTAAAAGAAAAAGTAAACCAAGGATTAAATACAAACCGGCATTTTTTCTTATTTTCATTACTTGACAGTATTTTTTCATATAAAGTATTAATACACTTCCCTCAACCTCCCCACCGCATCATTAGCGGCTTCCCCGGGGCGGTGGCGGTTGGCGAGGACGTCCTCGACCATTTGGGTAAAGATGTCATTGGTAATGGTCGGCTTGGGACTGAGCCAACCACGCGCCACCGTGGCCGAACTGTAGATAATTCTACCATATTGGTCGTTACTACCGGTTGAGAGTGAAGAGCGATAAGTTGGTGCCATCTGCAAAGCATTAGCCAATGCCTCCACATTGGCCACACTGCCTAATTCCTGCATGACAATCTGCGCGCCAGCACTATTACGAGATGATCGGAGAAGAGCATAGCCATAAAAGGTGCCGTAGGTTCGTCTGATGGTGGCTATAGCTCCCTGTGGTACCTCGGCCATGGCAAAATTAAGATTGGGATTTTGGGTTGCCAAACTGCTGGCTTCACTTCCTTTGCCAAAATACAGAACCAAGTCCTCACTCAAAAACTGCAGGCGGTCATTCGGCTGGGCTCGATTCCAACTATAAAGAGGGTTGCTCGGACTAGCAAAATTAGTATAGAAGGTCACGGCCGATTCAAAGGGTTGACCTGCCCCACTTCTAGATTGATTGAGATAAAGTTTGTAAGTGTCATTTTCCTCCATCACCAGCTTACTACCGCCTTGTAACAACAACATGGAAATGATCCCAAAACCGTTGGTGACGTTGCGGTATTCACCAAAGGCCAGAGGACTGCGGATAATAGTTTTGTCAAAGTCGCGCTTAACTAAGGTCGGTACCGTTTCGTTTACCACTGTTTCCCAAGTAGCAGGCGGAGTAATAAAATTGTAGGTGCTAAGAATATCACGATTCCAATACATCACCAGCGGATCAACTACGGCTGGAAAAGCATAGACGCCATCATTCATGGCAAAAATCTCTGTCCCATCAATGTAGCGGTTCTGAAAATCCGGTAACGGAAATTGGGTGTAGGAAAACGGCTGTATTTTTGTCCGATACTGAACTAATTGTTCATGTGATAAAAATAAAATGTCTGGACCAATTCCGTCAGCCAAGGCATTGAGTAATTCATCATCGAAGGTGCTGGGATCTTTTTGTTCATAACTAACCACACTATAAGCGGGAGTGGCTTCAACTAATGGGCGCAACATTTGCTGAAAAGCGTTTTTATCAACGGTGCCCCAAATAGTAACTGAACTTCCCAGTGAGACAGCGGTGGTGTCGGGATTTGGTTTGTAGGTTGATAAAAGAGCCAAAGCAATCAAGCCCAAAGCACCAAAAATGGCAATCAAAGCTAATTCAAAAGGACGTAATTTCATAATTTTCTAAAAGCTAAACCATAATGATGGTCTCCAGCTGGGTACTCACGCTCCAACATAAAACCATGTGATTCAAATAAAGCAATAGCGGCGAGTTTGGTAATCACACTGGCCGGAGCGGGGCCAAGACCAGCAAAAGATTCAGTCCAATCAATGACATGTAATACTCCTCCCTGACGCAAAGTGCGACCCATTTCAATCACAGCCGTGTCTTTATCTTCAAGCTGAAATAAGGTGTTAACTAAAATACCAGCATCCAACGAGTCATCGGCGATTTTGATTCCACCGGCCACTTCAAGATCACACCATAAGGGATTAACATTTTGAAAGCCCTTTGAGCGGGCAAAGTTACCAAGTTTTTCTACCAATGGTCGCTGAATTTCACAAGCGAAAACTTTACCGGTCTGACCGACTGCTGAGGATAGGATAGGAATGAAGAAACCGCCACCGGCGCCAAAGTCTGCCACCTTATCACCCTCTTCCAGTAAAAAATGTGTGCCGACCACTTCCGGCATCACAAACCGTCCCAAGGTTGGTAAATTCATTATCAATAGTATACCGCAAGGAAGTTAAAAAAAGTGTCGGTGGGGTGTAGAGAACCTGTTTATCCTTAAGACAAACGGTTACGTAACGGACGCAAACGTGGATTGCTTCGTTGCGACTCGCAAAGACGTTTCACTTTGTGTTCGTCTTCGCGAGGAGCGGAGTGGCAACGGAGTGACGTGGCGATCCAGGGTGGCATGACGAACGATTTGGATTGCCACGTTGCGACTCGCCTGTCTGCGCAGGCAGGCAAAGACGAAACTTTTCCATCTTCAATCTTCTCTATTTTTGTTTTCTCTCTAGACAAACACGATACTGGCAATAGAGTCGCCGGCTCGCATCTTCATTACTCGCACACCCTGTGTCTGACGGCCAAGAGTCGGCACGTCCTTGAGAGGTAATTTAATCACCTGCCCTTTCTTGCTCATAATTACCAATTCTCCTTCTGTTCTATCCTCGCCACCAATCACTACTCCGCCGACAATCAGGCCGGTCTTGTCAGTGACTTTGGCAGTTTTGATACCAGAGCCACCACGTTTTTGCACTTTGTACTCCTTTACTGGAGTGGTCTTACCATAACCATGTTCGGTCACAATCAAGATTTCAAAATCCTTAGAATCTTTTTTAATAACATCAGCCGAGACTATTAAATCTCCCTTACCGAGTTTCATGGCGGCCACACCGGCAGCGGTGCGTCCCATTTCTCGGACATCGCTTTCTTTAAATCGTATCGCTTGACCCTTGTGTGTAACTAAGGAAACCTCATCCCCTTTACCAACAAATTTGGCGGCTATCAAAGCATCGTCTTCGCGCAAGGTAATAGCAATCAGTCCGCTACGACGCACATCTTTGAAGGCAGAAGCATCAGACTTTTTGGCTACCCCATTTTTGGTAACCATCATCAAGCTCCACTGCCCTTCCCAAGCTTCTTTGCGAACCGCCAGGACTGAAGTCACCCGTTCTTCGGCTGACATTGAAAGGAAGTTCATGATCGACTTGCCTTTGGTGGCGCGACGACCCTCTGGTATCTCGTACATCTTGCTCTGATAGACCTTACCATTATCGGTAAAGAATAGAAGGTCACTGTGAGCCGAAGTAGTAAGCAGTGTCGTCACCACGTCTTCTTCCTTGGTATTCAAGTCAATTACGCCCACTCCGCCACGCTTTTGGGTTTTGTATTCTTCGGGGTTAGTACGCTTGACGTAACCGCCAGCAGTGAGCACTAAGACGCTTTCGTCGTCCGGTATCAAGTCTTCTTGACTCATCATTTTGACACCACCCTTGACGATTTTGGTACGACGGTCATCGCCATATTTTTCAGCAATCTCCATCAATTCGCTTTTGACCAAGGCCAGCATCTTTGCCTTACTCTTTAGAATTGCTTCCAGTTCCTTGATAAGTTTTTGAACCTCAGTCAGTTCATCTTCTATTTTCTTACGCTCGAGTCCAGCCAACTTTTGCAGACGCATGTCGAGAATGGCCTGGGCCTGAATACTGGAGAACTTGAATTCTTTCATCAAAGCAGCGTGGGCTGTCGGTACATCTTTGGCAGCTCGAATAAGCTTGATGATTTGGTCGATATGATCAAGGGCTTTTTTCAGGCCAAGTAAAATATGCTCGCGATCCTGGGCTTTGGTGAGGTCGTACTGAGTACGACGACGGACGACGTTGGACCGATGCTTCACATATTCTTCTAAGATAACCTTGAGTGACACTGTCTGCGGTACGCCGTCAACCAAAGCCACCATGTTGTAGTGGAAGGTGTCCTCCAGTTGAGTATGTTTGTATAATTTATTTAAAACGGTTTGTGGTTGGGCACCAGTTTTGAGATCAATCACTACCCGAATGTCATTGGTAGACTCGTCACGCATTTCACGAATACCCTCAATCTTTTTGTCGCGCACCAAATCAGCAATCTTTTCCTGCATGTCGGCCTTGTTCACCCGAAATGGAATCGAAGTAATAATGATAGAGAAAGCCCCTTTTTTGTCCTCAACAATCTCAGCTTCACCACGCACTACCACCCCACCACGACCATAGGTATAGGCATGGGTAATATCTTTTTGATTAAAGGCCACCGCACCAAGTGGAAAGTCTGGACCTTTAACAAATTTCAACAAGTCCTCTGTAGTGGCTCCTGGATTATCAATCAAATATTCAATCGCCACTGATAATTCGCGCAAATTGTGGGGTGGAATATTGGTTGCCATTCCCACTGCAATACCCAATGTACCCATGAGGAGTAAATTTGGTACTGCTGCTGGTAAAACCACTGGCTCTTTTTTGGTACCATCAAAGTTGGGGCGCCAATCAACTGTGTCCTTTTCCAAATCACGGAGCATTTCTTCTGCTAAGCGCGACATCTTGGCCTCAGTGTATCGATAGGCAGCCGCCGAGTCACCGTCAATTGAACCGAAGTTTCCTTGACCAAGAACAAGTGGGTAACGGGTAGCAAATGGCTGAGCCAACTTTACCATTGATTCGTACACTGCCGAGTCACCATGAGGATGAAAGCTACCAAGCACATCTCCCACTACCGTCGCTGATTTTTTGAACTTTGCACTCGCTGTTAAACCATTAAGACGCATCGAGTAGAGGATGCGACGGTGTACTGGCTTCAGCCCATCGCGAATATCCGGCAAGGCACGCGAAGTAATGACCGACATCGCGTAGTCAAGGTAGGAAGTTTCCATTTCACCCGTGATACTTTGGGTGATAATTCCTCGTTGTGGAGCTGGAGTGGTATCATCTGGAATGGTCTTTTTCGGCATAACAGAAAACAAGAAATTTAATAATAATCTTCATATTATAGCATACTTGAGCTATGGTACAGTGGTTTTTAAGAGTCCAACCACCAACCCTCTTACAAATCATAAAGTTTCAAATTTTGAGCGAAAAAGAATTAGATAGTTTGAGGAAGCATATAGATATATATTGATGAAAAATAACTAATTTGTAGCCAAATATTTGGAATCTTTTGGTGGCATACGGGGTTATTGGATGGGTTCTAAATAATACCATCCCCAATTAACGCTTGGACATAAACGCCTTTCAAAATTTTGAGCGAAAAGCAAGCTGGAGTCCGAAGCATATTGGTATATGTTGAGGGCGAAGCGCGGTTTTGTAGCCAAAATTTGGGATTGCGTGTCCAATGGTTAATTGGAGATGGTATAAGGTAATCGCGATTCACTATTCACGGTTTCTCGTGGCTTAGTGGTCGTGCCAATCTGAATGGTTTTAGTGGTGGTAGATTTGGCATTCATATTCGTTGAAGAACTAATCCTAATTTCAATCGGTGATTGATTCTGTTCTTCCCCTGATGATTTGGAGACAGTAGTTGAGGTGGCAACGGAAGCAGAGAGGGTAGTGCTGGCAGATTGCCACACATTGGCCACAGATTTTTTTGCGCCCTCAAATTGGTTTTTTATTTGAGTTAAAAAACCAGAAAATGGAGCCGCCCCGACCGCTTCACTCTCCACCCCGCCAGAGATGTTTGAAAAACTTGCTGGTAAAGATACCAACCAAACCACTACCAAAATAGCGGTAAAAACAAAAGCACTGCCAAAAGCATATCGCTCACGCACATGTTTTGGTTTTGTTCTTATTTTGTCTAGGGTTTCGAAGAACATATTTTAATAAGCAACCCTGCGGGTAGTAGCTAGACGGAGAGGACAACGACATCACCCTCCATAACAACTACATCACGTTTCTTGATTGTCAGTTTATCGACTGGTTTAACGGTCTCTGCCCCCACCTCTTTCAAAAAGGTATTCAATGATGTTTTATCATAGTGCATCGGCAAAATAAGTCTTGCCTCCAACTTGGTTGCCAGCTTGGCAGCGGCTGGTACATCCAAAACATCTCCGCCACCAATCGGTACAAATAATATATCAATATCGCCTAACTCACCAAGAATTTTTGGGTCAATTTCCGCATCGCCAAGAGCCCCTAAAAACACTAAATTCATTTCTTCCAGACGTACCTGATAAATAGTATTGAAGTGCTCCACATTTTCATAAGTGGTTTTTACACCAAAACCACGGACCGTCACTTCACCAATTTCATATTCGCCAGGACCCGACACTACAAATGGTTGCTTGTTGCCAAGGGCTACTTGGCTAGAACCGTTGAAGTTTGGATGGTTAAGTGAAATAAAGGCCACATCTGAACCAAACTTTACTGATGTTAATTTAGATTCCTTCGCAATCGGATCAAAAGCCAGAGTGGTGTTACCAAACGATACCTTAAAACATTGCCCACCGTGATATGTAATAACCATAATGACAGTAGTATACAAGAAGAGAGCGGAAATAGAAAATAGAATATGGAAAATAGTTGAATAGTTTAATAGTTACAGTTGCATGGTTGTATGGTTGCAATTAATGCAACGTTGTCTTCGCGAGGAGCGAGCGCACGAGTGACGTGGCGATCCAGGGTGGCGACGATGACGAACGGTGTGGATTGCCGCGCTGTGGCTCGCCTGTCTGCCATGCCTGCCCTGCATACGCAGGCATGGCATGCAGGGCAGGCAGGCAAAGACGTGACTTTCCCATATTCAATATTCTATTTTCCCTTGCCATTTTTCATTTTCTTTGTTATATTTTTCCCACTTCGTAAGAAGATTATTAGTTTCTAGCGACACACGTTTAACCCCGCACTCACGGACAATGGCCGGTAGAAAAATTCAAAGAATTTTTCTACCTCGCGAAATGGTTGTGCGGACGCGTGTCGTCGGAAGTAAACATATATATATGTCAGATGTAACTACTCCAGTCGCTGATTCGACTGAAGCTAAAGGAGGTGTGATGCAGTTGTTGGCTGCCAACCTGCCGGACGCGCCAAAAGAAGGACAATTAATCGAGGGGACTGTTTCGGCTATTGGCCGAGCCCGACTGTATGTAGACCTACCACCATTTGGTACTGGTTTGATTTTTGGTCGTGAATATATGAACGCGCGCGATATTCTGCGTAAAGTTAGTGTTGGTGATACTATCGCCGCCAAAATTGTCGATACCGCCAACGAAGATGGTTATATTGAATTATCTCTCAAGGAGGCTCGCCAAGCATTGATTTGGGCTGACGCTGACGAAGCGGTCAAACGAGGGACTGTTATGAGTTTGGAAGTTAAAGAGGCCAACAAAGGCGGTTTGATTATTGAGTGGCAGGGTATTCAAGGATTCCTTCCAGCTTCACAACTCGGATCTGACAATTATCCTCGAGTTGATAATGGCGACAAGGACAAAATCCTACACGCTCTTAATTCACTAGTAGGTAAACACCTCAGTGTGGTTATGATTACTGCTGATCAGAAGGAACATAAACTTATCTTCTCAGAAAAAGGACCCCAAGAAAAAGAAGAAAAAGAAGAAAAAGTTGGTAGGTATGAAGTTGGGGAGATTCTAAATGGTGAAGTAACCGGGGCTGTTGATTTCGGTATCTTTGTTAAGATTGAACAAGGACTGGAAGGACTGGTTCACATTTCTGAACTTGATTGGGGACTGGTAGAAGACACTCGCACCCTGTATAAAGTCGGAGATAAGGTTAAGGTTAAAGTCATTGAGGTAAAAGATGATAAGATTTCTCTATCCATCAAACAACTTCGTGATAACCCTTGGACTGAAGCTGCTAAAAAATATGCCAAGGATCAAGTAGTGCCTGGTGTTGTGATTAAATACAACAAGCACGGTGCTTTGGCCTCTATCCAAGAAGGAGTGGCTGGTTTAGTTCATATTTCCGAATTTGAAACCGAACAAAATTTGAAAGCAAAACTTTCACTTGGTAATGTCTACCAATTCAAAATCACTCTTTTTGAACCGACTGAACAACGCATGACATTATCATACAAGGAAGCAAATCAAGAAATAAAATAACAGTAAATAAACAAAAAGACACGGGATCATGCTCGTGTCTTTTTTGTTATCAATCTGCGAGGTCAGACCCCACAGATTGGGTGATGTTGTGGCGAAAGGTAAAAAACTTAAGGGTAGGGCTTTTTTTAATTAAACTTATTCATCGCTACTGTATGGCCTTCTGTTACAATCATAGCGATGGCGGCACAGGCAGACTCTTTTGCTTCCTTAAGGGCATTCTGCTCACGCTTCCCAAAACCACCCAAGACAAACCTCTCTAGTATGCCGCCTCCACCCGGCCTCTTTATAGTTCCTTGTTGCCATGGCCAGAAGCCACTCTTACCAATACCAATTCGTACTCGCACAAAGTCCTTGGTATTGAGCTTATCAATAATCGAGGCAATGCCGTTATGTCCCCCACTTCCTCGGCCGAATGACACCCTTACTTGTCCCAGTGGTAAATCAACATCGTCATGAAGAACGACTAGATGATCTGTTTCGACACTTGGCACCAATTTTTTCACCGCCCTACCAGAATTATTCATGAAAGTATCAGGATATAGCACCATGACGTCTTGTTGCTCCAATTGACCCGCACTCACTTTCCCACTATACTGGGCGGATAAAACCGCTGGAGGCAATCCTGCCCCTGAGACTAAAATATCAAGCACCATCCACCCGATATTATGTCGGGTGTTCTGATATTTTTCTCCCGGGTTTCCTAGACCCACGATGTAATACATCCAAAAATCATACCACAGCGGAAGTCATTTAGACCAATTTATCGGTAATTAAAAATAAATCACAAACAAAAACCATTCAGAGTCACTTAAATTCAGTCATAGTAAATTACTAAAATCGCAAAATTTGCGAAGCTGATTTTTATCGCGTATAATACAATTACTTCACCACTATGAACTTGTTCTCTACTAAAAAATCAACTTCGGAAGATACCACCATCATCACCGATAATGAAAATAATTTTGCTCCGACCCAGGAAAAAAAAGAGCACCCGATTCTTGAAATTATTCGTTTTTCTCTCATTGCCCTTATAATTGTTATCCCAATTCGGATGTTTATTGCCCAGCCATTCATTGTTTCTGGCGCCTCAATGGAAAACACCTTCCACACCGGCGAATATTTAATCGTGGACCAATTGAGTTACCATTTTAATCAGCCCAGTCGGGGTGATGTAATTGTTTTTCGTTACCCTCGTGATCCTTCAAAGTTTTTTATTAAACGCGTTATTGGTTTGCCTGGTGAAACTATTGTAATTGAAGGACCAACTATCCATATCAAAAATAAAAATAATCCAGAGGGTTTTGTTTTGGAAGAGCCATATATCAAAAGTATGAATAATAGCACCAATATGACTGAAGTATTGGGTGATCGTGAATATTTTGTTATGGGTGATAACCGAGATCAAAGTTCCGACTCCAGGGCATGGGGAATCTTACAACAAGATCGGATTATCGGTCATGCTTTTATCCGACTTTTTCCACCACAGAAATTTAAGTACCTTCCCGGCGCCATTACTAACACAACTGTTACCAGTTCATCATAATTAAAATCAGTATGCATACAGAATGTAGTCCAACTGAGTTTTTGAAAATTGCTTCTCATACCGCCGAATATTTTGGGTTTAAAACAATAGAGGTGTTACGTAAAGATCCGATTTGTAAAAGTTGCGAAACTACCCTATCACATACAATTACTAAAGAAGATAGCCGACTCGATAATGCTAGCGGGTTAATTACTCGTGGGTTAGAGGTCTTCTGTAACGAAAATCTACATGCTATTAATGGTCCAGTTTTGCTTTATACGATAGATACTACTGACACTAATGAAACAGCTGTTTCTTTTCATATTTTTAATGTTCAAAAAAGTATTGCCGAGGCCATATTGATTCAGCTTAGTCATGCTCTGACGGGAGAACTTGGCTACACAGACTATGTGGTTAAAATTAACTCCTTAGGTGACAGTGACTCAATGATTCGCTACAGTCGTGAAATAACCAATTTTTTGCGTAAACGTTTGGATTCAATGCCTCAAGAGGCCCGTGAACTAATGAAAGTACACGCTTTTACTGCTCTCCAATATCTAGTAGAACAAGGACATGAACTATCTCTTAAAAGTCCTAGTCCATTGGAATATTTAAGTGACCAGAGCCGTAAACACTTTCGCGACATTATTGAATATTTAGATATGAGTGCCACTCCTTATGAAATCGATCCAAAAATGCTTGCTCATCATGAGTATTATTCTGACACCCTATTTTCTATCGACTTGCCGGCCATGACAGGAATGTCTACACCATCGCTCAGTTTGCGTGGTGGACGTTTTGATGAGTATGTTGAGCGTAAAACTCACCACCACACACCAGCCGTCGGTGCGGTCGCTATCCTACACGAAAAACCATCCCCTGCCCGTAATCCTCGTTTTAAGCTCCAGACACCAATTATTTATATAATTCAGCTTGGTTTTGGTCCCAAAATCAGAAGTTTGATGATAATCGATGAGTTACGTAAAGAAGGTATTTCAGTTTACCAAGACCTTGCCAACGATTCACTGTCAGCCCAACTTCGTAATGCTGAAGCGTGTGGTGTTAAATACGTTATTATTATCGGTCAAAAAGAATTCGTTGATGGTACAGTCATTTTGCGCGACATGGAAGCAAGAAGACAGGAACCAATTCCGTGCGAAGCATTGCTACGAAAATTAAAACGAAATAATACCGTCACTGTCTAGGGCATTCGTGTTTATTAATTGCTCCACATTATTTAAGTAGATGATATCTAGACTTCTGGATTGCCTGCCTGCACATGTATAACACCTAACGAGCCAGCAGGTGGGCTTCATGACGACTTGCAAAAACGGTAGTCTTCGTCATTGCGAGAAGGGTGACCGCAGTCTAATGACGTGGCAAATCCATGACCGTACAGAAACGTGGATTGCTTCGTTGTGACTCGCAAAGACGGGTACGAAGAACGACACCCCACCATCGTCTTTGCGAGGAATGAGCTGGCAAGCAAATGACGTGGCAATCCACACCATCACCGTCTTTGAGGAGGGAGCTGGCAAGCGTGAAAAAGTGACTCAATGTTGTGTAAAATAATAAGCGTAGCGACTATATTTTTCATACATAGAATTTTTTATCCTTAATAAAAATTCTTGCACTTTGCAGCCAACTTGAGCTGGTTTGTACCCACCTTTAGCTGCGAGCAAAGCGTGGCAGGAAATAAAATAGCCAATGAGTGGACAGTCCCTGTTAAGGTGAGAAATGTCTGGGTGAGAAAGTCCAGTGGACTTTCTCAAGAGGTTGCCTACTATTTTGCAAAAATAGCGTCAACCTGAACAGCTTCTGTATAGAAGACATTTCGCAGCCACATTGAGCTAGTTTTACCCACCTTTAGCTGCGAGCGAAGCGTGGCAGGAAATAAAGTAGCCAATGAGTGGACAGTCCCTGTTAAGGTGAGAAAAGCATGGGATGCTTTTCGCAAGACTCATTGAGGGATTTTGTGAGTGCAACTAAACAAAATACCCAATGAGTGGACAGTCCCTGTAAGGGAGCAACGTGGTGATCCAGGATAATTACTGAGTGTATTGTTTCTTGAAACCTTTAGCTACCTCTTAAACGAAAGGTGGTTTTTGGGGTGGGGTACTAGGAAGTTTCTTTGGCCCAGAAATAGTCAAGAATTAATTAGTATGGGTAATTTGTTACCTTGCACTTTTTCTTCAGGAATGCTATGCTCTTGCCCACATATGGCAACAAACGTTGAAGTAGAAAAAAATACCAATGAGAGTAGTGCGAACGTAATTCGTCGTTTTACTAAGCGTGTTCAGGGAGCTGGCATTGTTCCTAAGGTTCGTAGTGGTCGTTATCATAACCGTATTAAGAGTCGCAATGTACAGAGATTTGCTCGTCTTAAAAAACTTGGCAAAAAAGAAGTTTACGAAAAATTACTTAAGCTTGGAAAAATTCAAGAACAACGTCGCGGCCACCGCTAGAATAAAATAGGCAGATAACCCCACTCACATGAGTGGGGTTATCTTATTGAGTGAATCATGTCATACTAAGTAAATATGCCACCTTTTACACTTTCAACCACCATAAAAAATTACCCCAAACAAATTCCTTACGAAACAATCAAGAATGATATTCTTGGTAAGCGCTATTCTCTGTCTTTCACACTTGTAGGTAAAAACCGCGCTCAAAAAATAAATCAAACTACCCGCAAAAAGGATTACGCCCCAAACGTACTCTCGTTCCCTCTTGATATCAATTGCGGTGAAATTGTCCTCTGTCCCGAAGTGGCCCGCCCTGAGGCCAAGGATTTTTCATTAACTAAAGACGGCTACATTGCTTTTCTATTTATCCACGGTTTACTTCATTTGAAAGGATACGACCATGGCGATACAATGGAGAAGCTGGAGAGACGATATGTTAGTAAATATAGCCTTGTTTAAATTAGATTAATTCACTACACATTATATTATGTCAGAACATATCATTACTGGAATTGATGTCGGCACCTACCAAGTAAAGGTGGTGATTGTTCGTGTTTCTCACCAAAAAAATGAACCCCATGGGTTACCACAGATAATAGGTACCGGCCATGCCGAAAGCAGAGGATTGCGTAATGGCTATATCATGAACGAATCCGATGTTATCCGTAGTATCAGAAGTGCCGTAACTCAAGCTGAAAAAACCGCAGGTGTCAGTGTAAAAAAGGCCTACCTATCTATCGGTAGTGTGGGGTTAGATGAAATTATTTCCACCGGTGAAGTCATCACTTCGCGAGCTGATTCAGAGATTACGACCATTGATATTGAGAAGGCCAGCCAAGATAGTGAGGATCGTATCACTGATCACATCCCCAATCGGAAAATAATCCATGCCATACCCCTGCGCTTTCGGATTGATGGTGAACCGGTACTAGGAAAACCAGAAGGTATGCGTGGTACCAAACTTGAAGTCGACACACTTTTTATCACTACTTTTGAACAACATCTTAATGATCTTATTGGCGCTGTCGAACGTACTGGTATTTATGTTGAAGATGTGATGGCTTCACCTCTAGCGGCTAGCTTTGTTATCTTAAACAAGGCCCAGCGCCGAGCAGGTTGCATTATGGCCAATATAGGCGCTGAGACAGTCTCCACGGTTGTTTTTGAGGACATGACCCCAATTTCACTTAAGGTTTTCCCTATTGGCGCCAACGACATCACCAACGACATTGCTCTCGGATTAAAGATTACTTTAGAAGAGGCAGAGAAAGTTAAACGTGGTAGTATCACCACTACTAATTATCCAAAGAAAAGACTGGAGGAAATTATCAACGCTCGCCTTAGTGATATTTTTGAGCTAATTAATTTACACCTCAAGAAAATAAAAAAAGACGGTTTGCTTCCGGCTGGAATTATATTGACCGGTGGTGGCTCTATTACTCTTGGTATTCAGGAATTTGCCCGTAACACGCTAAACCTCCCGGCCAGAATCGCCACTTTGGAGTTTGATAAAAATACCAAAATACGCGACGCTTCTTGGGCTGTCGCTTATGGACTATGCATGATCGGAGCCAGTGACGGCGAAGAATCAACCACCATTGGCATCACTAAACAAGCCAAAAGAACTATTCTAGATTGGCTCAGTCAGTTCCTTCCATAACATTTTTCTATATCCGTCAAACACACAAATCCGGTATTAGTCAATATCGTGACAGATGTTTTTAATACCTGTATGATATGGATACTTAGCAGACGGTAATAGCAACCCGGCTAGTGGAGGTAATCGGTATTAAATAATTATTTATGGAACAAATAAAATCAGACGTTGAATCATTTGCACGTATCCGAGTAGTCGGCGCCGGAGGTTCTGGCAACAATGCCGTGAACTACATGGTGTCATCAAAAGTCAAAGGAGTAGAATTTATTGCCGTCAACAGTGATGCTCAAGATTTACATCATTCACTTGCCAAGAAAAAAATTCACATTGGAAAAAATCTTACTCGTGGTCTTGGTGCTGGTGGTAATTCGGATATGGGACGCAGAGCAGCCGAAGAAACTCGTGAAGAAATTAATAATGCCATCAAGGGTTCTGACATGATTTTTATCACTTGTGGTATGGGTGGTGGTACCGGTACTGGATCTGCTCCAGTAATCGCAAAAATTGCTCGTGACAGTGGAGCCCTAACTGTGGGTGTTGTCACCAAGCCATTTTTATTTGAAGGTCAAGAGCGAATGCGGGTTGCTATGCAAGGTATTGAAGAACTAAAGAAAGAAGTCGACGCTCTTATCACCATTCCTAATGATCGCCTTCTAGCTATTGTTGATAAAGAGACTTCAGTTCGCAGTGCTTTTGAACAATGTGATAATGTGCTCAAACAAGCAGTGGAGGGTATTTCTGACCTTATTACCATGCCTGGTATAATCAACGTTGACTTTGCCGACATCCGTAGTGTTATGGAAAATGCCGGCTCTGCTTTGATGGGAGTTGGGGTTTCTTCTGGAGAAAAACGGGCCGAGGAGGCGGCTCAATCAGCCATTAATTCCCCTCTACTTGAAGTATCTATCACGGGTGCCAAGGGAGTATTATTTGCCATTGCTGGCGGTGATGATTTGGGAATGTTGGAAATTCAAGATGCAGCTCGAGTCATTACTGAGTCAATTGACCCACAAGCAAAAGTAATCTTTGGCGCTATCAAGGATGACAAGCTAAAGAAAAATGAGGTCAAGGTTACCGTCATCGCTACCGGCTTTCCTGAAGAAACAGTTCACCAAAACAGTATATCCAGGCGGGCACCTGTGGGTGCATCAATGGAAAATGGGGAGGAAAAAATGCCAGAAACTCGTGGTCGTATCTTTAATTCGCTTACCGCTCCGAGACGAATAGATCCAGAAGAAATGCCTATTCAGAAAAATGACTCAATTGAATCACATAAAGAATTACCCAGACGTGACCCAAAACCAGTTGATCCAGTAGATGAGGAAGAGGACGACTGGGGCGCAGTACCTGCTTTTCTGAGAAGGTCAAAGTTGAAATAAGACCGATTCTTCTACGGCAATGTCTTTTCTTCATATTATTTAGTCGGAGGCAGGTGCTGCGAGGCGGAGCGATATGAGTCGCCCCTTCCTAGGGCGACGAAACAGCGAGCCGTGGTCAGAAGTACTTATTAGAATTTATACAAAGTATAAATTATAGTTAGTAACTTGTGACCCGTACCGGCATTTTTGCGACGCTCAAAGCTTAAATAAGATTTGATCGGCAAAACACTGGTGCAGCGGGGCGTAGCGGAATGACACAGCAATCTAGAGTGGCGATGTGGATTACCGCATTGTGACTCGCCTGTCTGCGCAGGCAGGCAAAGACGCGGGGGGTGTAATCCACCATCGTCTTCGCGAGGAATGAGCTGGCAAGCGAATGACGTGGCGATCCAGGACGACTACGTGACAATCTATATTGACTACCGGTAGCATTAAAAGTGGCAAGGTCATACACCACCATTGTTTTTTATGTTATGCTGTTCCTTGTTAAATAAAAATAAGCAACCTTTTGAAATTTTATGTACGACTTGATTATTATTGGTGGTGGCCCAGCTGGTATTGCGGCTGGTGTCTATGCTGCCAGAAAGCGATTACGGACTCTTTTTGTTACTAAGGAATGGGGTGGACAAAGTATCGTCTCGCCCGATATTCAAAACTGGATTGGTACCCCATCAATTTCTGGAGACAAACTAGCCAAAGACCTTGAAAGTCACCTTGAGGCCTACGCCAAAGATATTGTTACTATCATGGCTGGAAGAACAGCAACCTCTCTAACTAAAGCAGACGATGGAACAAGTTTAGTAACGCTTGACGATGGTACTCAACACTCAGGCAAAGCTACACTGATTGCTAGTGGTTCAGGACGCAGGCAACTTAACGTACTGGGGGCAGATATTTTTGAACATAAAGGTCTCACCTATTGTGCCAGCTGTGACGGCCCGATGTTTTCTGGACAAGATGTCGTAGTGATTGGCGGAGGTAATGCTGGCTTTGAATCAGCCGCCCAACTTCTCGCCTATGCAAAAAGTGTTACACTCCTACACCGAAGCGCTTCATTCAAAGCAGACCCTATTACGGTAGAGAAGGTTTTGGCACATCCAAATATGACCGCTATCACAAACGCCACCCCGACCGAAGTTGTAGGAGACAAGTTTGTCAGTGGTATCAAGTACACTGATGCTGATGGTGTATCACACGACATGGCAGTGACTGGTATCTTTGTTGAGATTGGTATGATTCCAAATACAGAATATGTAAAAGATGTCGTAAAGCTGGACGAATACAATCGTATAGAAATAGACCCTTGGACCCAAAAGACAAGTGCCTCGGGTATCTGGGCGGCCGGTGATTGCACGAATGTGCGCTACCATCAAAACAACATTTCTGCTGGTGACGGGGTCAAAGCCCTTGAGGATATTTATGTCACCCTCAAGACCAAATCCTAAATAAAAGTAAAAGCTGACTATCCAAACAAACAAAAGGCGCCGATTGGCGCCTTTTGTTTGTACAACGTAGAGTTTTGGCCTGCGTGCTCCAACCTAAAAGAGTTTTAGTTAGTATGGAGAAAATCACCATCACACAAACCTATAACAAGCTTCTCATACCAGCGATAAGTGTCAATAAATTAAAATATCCTTATTTATGGCCAACTCTGTGAATAATCAGTGGAAAAGATGGTGTGTAACAAAGGTACAACTTTGTACATAAATAGATGTATAAACAACTCCCCCACCTTAGTGAAAATATAATCAAAAAGCTATCTGACAGAAAATTTCAGTGTTATACTTGATGACTGTTGTTTAGGAAGAGTCGCATAGTGGTCTAGTGCACCGGTTTCGAAAACCGGCATCGGGGAAACTCGATCGAGGGTTCAAATCCCTCCTCTTCCGCAGTGAATGAAATGAACGAAGGAAGAGGAGGTTGCAGCATTTTGAAAAAATGCGTAGCAAGATTTGAAGCCCGATTGAGCTAGATTATGAGCTTGCGAAATAATCTAGCCAATTGGGGTACTGAACATGTAATGTTCAAATCCCTCCTCTTCCGCAATGAAAAACTAGCTTTTTTTGACTTTTTTGGTATTATG
>MFMT01000042.1:61683-62007 GCA_001783565.1 Candidatus Kaiserbacteria bacterium RIFOXYD1_FULL_42_15
ATGCCGGTTGTCCGTTTCAGATATATTCTGATCCAACTTCGGACTTTTATTCAACCGATTTCATTTCCGGCGCGGTCGATCAAGTCGCATTTACATATTATCGCCTTGGTGGCGATGTTCTCGATCTTGAAATCGTGCCGGCGAATGTTTATGGCGCCTACGAAGAGTCAACTCTTGAATATTCCTATATTTTAAATCAACACCAAGCAAAGAATACCTTGAGCAGTCTTCTTGGTCAAGCCACCGGAACATTTGATCAAGATGGTGTTCTAAAGACAAGTCAACTCAAAACCGATCTTTCTGGAACTCATATAAATCTAAAAT
>MFMT01000043.1:0-25204 GCA_001783565.1 Candidatus Kaiserbacteria bacterium RIFOXYD1_FULL_42_15
AACTCCGTTCCAATAGCCACCAATAAAAAAACAGCCGAAATAAGAAAAAGTAAAAAATCCCGAGTCCGAATCATCCCAGTATCATAGCAAAGCAGGACAAGCAATGCTCGCCCCGCTTCCCCACCCTTACCTCTTTTAACCTATACACTTTTCTTGACCATCACTTTTTTTACTATTTTCTTTTTGTCTGTATTCCCATTTGTACGTGGGGCTATTTCAATCTTTACCATCTGCTCAATTCTCCTAATATCTGCCAAGAGGTCTGGACGACTACTGTTATACAAGAAAAGATTAAATACTGAACGACCTCCATTACTAGCAAACACAGACCTGTCACCGACTTTTTTATTAACGCTTATGTGGTGAAATGATTCTAGTTGTTCCATTCTCTTAACTCCTTTCATTTCTGTAATAACACCCTCCTTTGAAGCAAACCACTTCATATAAGCTGAATATCCTTTACACTTTTTTGGTATCACTGGTTTTCGTGGAATACGAATCAAAATATCATTTAACGAATGATTGATATCGCAACTAAGTTGATACAAAACATCCCGAGCACCGCCAATTCTTGGACCAACCTCAATCACTTTCCATTCGGTATCTATTTTCATCAACTCAGTGTGAGCAGAACAGCTACGCAGGCCAAGAGCGTGGACAGCCGCCTCGGTTACATTATGCGCCTTTTCCACAGATTCTGGTTTTAAAATTGTGGGTGTAATCTGCAAATATCCAAAAAAATCTTTATGACCAATTTCCTTTCCGGTTTTGACCCGCACCAACGGGCAGTGATAAACTGTACCGCGCGAGTCAACGTAACTATCAATAGAATACATATCCCCTTCCATGAACTGTTCAGCAATCATTTGTGGATCCTCCATACGCTTATCGTGTTCGTAGGCTTTGCGTATCTTTCGGAAACCAACGGACAATGCCTTTTGAAGCTCATCTTCATGGTAACAAATCTGTACAAATAAACTGGCACCAAGATTAGTTGGTTTAACAATCATTGGAAATCCTACCTTTTCAATCACCCGTTCACGTTCTTTTTTTGTATTTTCTTTTACTTTAGTGAACTTTGGTGTAATGCTACTACGATAAGCTTTGAAGCGTTTCCGCATCTCATATTTATCAGTTGCCCAGGTTATAGACTCAGTTGTAGGTGTCCGAAGGTATGGTACATTTGGGATAATCTTGGCAAAACGGGCAATATTATCATCACTAGTGCAGGTAATAGCTAATAATTGACCGTGATAGGGCAACAGCGCTTCACTTATCTTTTCAGGTCGGGAAAAATCAATCGGGACAAAAATGTCAAACCTATCTTGATTCTGTGGTTTTGGATAACGCTTATCCCAAAGCATCATAATTCGGTATTTTTTACCGACAGCCTTTTCATACTCTCTTATGTTTTCTATTGCACTAGAACGAATACTCATCACAAATGCGATAATATTTTTTTGTTTTTCTATCATATAGATATATAAATAAAGTTTTGGGAGCTACGCACACGGCTCTGTGATTCTGAAATTGAAATCATACTACAAAATGTCAACTTGTAAAGATAATGACACACATATTTAAAAAGTACAGACTTGACAATATAAGTATATACTAGAATATTGCTACGCAATGCTAGTTACATTTGGCCACAAACATAAGTGGGTGAAAAAGATTGAATCTGATATTTTAGTTGGCTTTGGTAAAAGTAACGCAAAAAAGATCACTAATCTTTTGCGAAAGATTGAGACTTTAGATATAACGTCAATCTTCGCGCCACTTGATCAGTCATTCCTGGACTGGTTTGTGCCACTTTATAATGAGCGTATACGAAGTAAAGAGAACCCAAACTTGCATGATATTTACGCGGCCACGCTAGGAAAAGCAGAGAAGAAGTTCCCGTATTATACATTGACGCTCTTTGAAGCTGGGATACCAATCGGTGGCGCAATCTTTACCTTGCGAACATACAAACTTTCTATTGCATTTCGAGTTTATTTTCCCGATTGGCAAGTCAACAAAAAACTGGCCTGTAGCCCCGCCTTGTTTGCTGAATATATTATTACAAAACACGCTCAAGAAAAAAATAAGACAAAATTAGTGCATGGGAGTGACAGAAATCCCTACGGGATATACTCGAGCATTGGTGTCGCCATTTTCAAACTCTCTGTTGGTTGTTATCCTGTCGTACAATATAACCCAGAAATAGAAACAATTGACACCACTACAGTACAAAAAAATATTTTCCTCCTTGAACTTCCAAAACAGCAAAGGAGGATTACTGATGCATATTTAATCACCACAAAAGACGCCGCTAAAAACTTTGAGCAAGCGCTAAAATACGAAAACCAATTACGAGTACAGATAATCTATCGTGACAATAACGAATTAGACGCATCAAAAAGCTAATCAGCTAGGAACTGAAGTATCTGTGTTGCAACATCAATACCAGTGATGTCTTGTGCTACACCAAAATCAGTCGGGAAGTTTACCTCGGCAATGTGTGCATTTCCATCCATATCGAACAATAAATCTACTCCCCCAAACTTGAGACCGAGTACAGAAACGGCATCAATTGCGATTTTTTGCACTTCTTCTGAAAATACATACGCTTCTCCGTATGGTGTGTCGGCTGTGTTTGTCCTAAAATCGCCGTCGAGTGATTTGCAACGATTACTCGCTATAACATGGCCTCCAAGTACGATAAAACGACCGTAATAGGTATGTTCTATATATTTTCGCACAAGAATATTTGCACTGTTACCTCGCAGAAAATCACAGATAGATATGAAGCTTTCCTGTGAATCAACCCGCATTACGCCAACCCCCTTTGAACCACCAGTTACCTTCATTATAATAGGAAAACCTCCGAGTGTTTCAGCAAATCTGACAGCTTCTTCACGATCCTTTGGTATTAATGGAATGGTTGGGATGGCTGGTAAATTATGTTTCTTGTGATAATAATATGTTGTACCGCGCCCATGTAAAGCCAAATCCCATTTTGTATATAGATGACGACAGCTGTCATTTATTAAGAGCTTTTCAAGAATTTGGGCACGTGAGCCCGTTGCACTTCGATATAAAATATCATCAGAACCAAGTGTGGGCAAATCAAAATAGCTATAGCTATAGACATTGACCAGGAACAGCTCAATACCGAGAGTTTGGCAGGAGTGCTCAAACATTTCTAAAGTTCTGGTCTTTTCCCCATTCTTTTGCTTATGGATAAGTATGAGTCTCATGAAAATATAAGGATAGTAGTAATAATATTAGTGACACATTCAATCTAACATATCATGTAAATAACTTCAAGATAATAGCACACATCACAGGCAGGGGTCCCCCCTCAATAAATTCAACAAGCAGGAGTCTGTATAATTTTAAATTATACAGTAAACAGGATCGCATTTTTACTAAAAAACTGCGGTGAATAAATTTTAGTTCGTGGCTGAAGTTGTATCAACAACGCCCGTTCCACCTGATGAGGAGGTTGTGACATTACCAAACTCCACACTCGAATTAACGGCGGTGGCTACTTGGTCTTTGAAGTCCTGATAGGTGGTGATATTCATTTTTTGGCCATTGAGAAAAAAGGTTGGGGTGCTGGTCAAACCAAGGTCGCGTGCAGTATTGTATTCTGCGCGAACCTTATCTTTAATAATTGACGAACGCACCTGGCGATTGAATTGAGACATATCTAAACCTAGTTCCTCAGCATATTGAGAAAAATATTTTGACGGAGCAGGGTTCGGTGGCACCCAAGCCTCTTGATTCTCAAATAACAGTTCTTGAAATTCAAAAAACTTTCCCTGTTGTCCAGCCGCCTCGGCTGCCCAAGCGGCCGGCTCAGCATAAGGATGAATCTGAATCAAAGGAAAATGTTTGTATTCAAATTTGATACCGTCACCATATTGTGCCAAGACTTCAAGCACTACTGGTTCAAACTGCTTACAAGCTGGACACTCAAAATCACTATATTCTGTTAAAGTAACTGTCGCATTAGGATTGCCTTTGATGTGTTCAGTTAGAACAACGCCTTCATTATAAGATTTTGACACCTGCCCCGAATACCAGACTGACCCACCTATCAACACTACTGCAACAACTCCAATTACTACCCATGGATTTTTCATATGTGCTAAATTATAGCAAATTAAATTTCAACTTGTCACTTTTTATACTATTATTTGTAACTACCACACTCATTCACATAATATTAAGTGGTACGGCCCTGGATTGCCACGTCATTCCGTTGACACTTCATTCCTTGCAATGACGATGGTAGTTGGCCGGTATAGCGTCCGTCTTTGCGAGCCACAGCGCGGCAATCCACGTCTGTTGTGTCTTCATGGATTGCCGCGTCATTCGCTTGCCAGCTCATTCCTCACAAAGACGGTGGTGGTGTGGATTGCCACGTCATCCCCTACAGATGACCGAGTGAGTGAAATCTGTATGCTAATACAGGGACTGTCCACTAGTTGGCTAATTTGTTTCCTGCCACGCTTCGCTCGCAGCTAAAGGTGGGTACAAACCAGCTCAAGTTGGCTGCAAAGTGCAAGAATTTTTATTAAGGATAAAAAATTCTATGTATGAAAAATATAGTCGCTACGCTTATTATTTTACACAACATTGAGTCACTTTTTCACGCATGCGGACTCCCTCCTCGCAATGACGAAAACTGGCAACTTCACTGTCTTTGCGAGCGCCTTTAGCTGCGAGCGAAGCGCGACAGGCGGCAATCCACGTCACTGTCTGTCTCCGCAAGTGCTTTTTGGTACGAACAAAGATTGGTAAAAACAATTCAAGATTTTTTAGTCGGCACTAGAAATTGATCTGACAATAACAAGACTATTGATATTGAATGAAGCTTGGTTGTGGTGATAATTTCAATACTTCAGCCGGAGTCAACATGTGAGTACTTGGTGGTTTAATATCATTTTTGTAGAACAATTTGAAACCAGTAAACTGCACCGGTTCGGGCTCAATTACTTGGTTGTAGGTACCAAATTTCTTGGCTGGCTCTCCCCAACCATCCATATCCATAATTATTTGTACCTCGGGCAATGGTTTAATCAGTCTTGAATTAGTGACCATGGCATAAGTAAATCTATGCACAATCAAAATTTTTGGCGGTAAATTATTTTTTTCTACCAAACTAGCTAGATATTCAGACGCTTTATTTATGTCATTAGCATCAACTGTACCAATCACGGTACCCGGTCTAGCGCCCGTTACCATACGAAATTCGGGATCAATTGCTAGATGCACTTGTGGCAAACTAAGAAATGGTTCGAGCGACTCAATTTCCCTTTGCAGGTTAGCTAGACCCACCTGTACTTCTAAAATAACAATCCCGTTCACTCGTTCAGCCAATTCAATCGCATGTTCAATCTGATCGTCCGGCATCCGAAAACGATACATTCCATCCGCTCCAGCACTGGCCTGGGCGGTG
Organism: Candidatus Kaiserbacteria bacterium RIFOXYD1_FULL_42_15; assembly: GCA_001783565.1. Classification (GTDB taxonomy): domain Bacteria; phylum Patescibacteriota; class Minisyncoccia; order Phycocordibacterales; family UBA918; genus OLB19. The sequence goes on from MFMT01000043.1 coordinate 5,453, forward strand.
CTGGCAATATAATCAATTGCTGGAATAACTGGGGTGTCTGGATCAGCAGTCTCCCAATTTTTTATTTCGGCCGTCAATCGTTGTATCATTTCATCAGCCGGGTATTCTCCCAAGGCACCCATTCTGGTCGAATAAAAATTTCCATAGTAAGCAACGATTCGATTGAAGGGTAAAAGGGCGCCCGCTTTAGGATAAACTGCTTTAACTGGCCACTGTTTTTTTGTATTCAAAACTAACTCTGAAGCTGTTCTGGGAACCACGGTTTCAATTCTTGTTTCACTACTATTGGCCGTCGTTGAGGCAATTAATACAGTTTTAGTGGTCATGCTCAGCAATTCCAATAATCCGTTATTGGCTAAAAACAATAATTTGCGGTCATAGGACTCAGTATCCAATACCGGTAGTGGAGACGGTAATTCAACAGTTGTTGTGGCTTGATTATCTGCTACCACTGGAGATACTAAAGATTGATAAGTTACTGTAAACACAGACAGGTAATCTAGTAATATAAAACCCATTACTAGAAAAATACCGGCCGCAATGGCTAGTGGTATTTCTCGCTCAAGTTTGATCTTTCGCCTACCCGGCAAAGAAATATTTATTGTTTTTTTTGTTTCCTTTGCCATATAATAATTACCACTATTCTACTATAGCCGGACGCCATTGTTCTAATCTTTCCAGCATCTCTACCATTGCTAAATTAGTAAAATAATGCTCTAATTTTAGACTTATAGACTATTACATGGCTAAAAGACCTTTCATTCGAAAACAAAAAAAGAAGCAACACGGTACCACATTCTGGGATAACGAATACAAGAATGCTGATCACCTGAAGCTCTCTACTGAACACAGTGAGGATTTAGAAAAATTTACTCGTTGGGTTATCCGCCGTAAACGGGGCGATATTTTAGGCGTTGGGCAATCAGCTCTTGATGTTGGCTGTGGTAACGGGCGCAATCTCATTTTTTTGAGCAACGTTTTTTCTATGCAGGGAGTGGGTTACGACATCTCTCCGGAAGCCATCAGTCAGGCCACCTTGGCCTCGCGCGACCTACAGCTCTCCTACACGGCTCGTAGTATTGCCGGCCCCCTTGAGGTCACTGACAACTCACAGAGCTTGGTACTGGATATGATGACATCGCACTTTTTAAACGAAAAGGAACGACTAATGTTGCGTGACGAGATTTATCGAGTCTTGATGCCAGGCGGTTTTCTGTTTATGAAAACGTTTTTGGCTGATGGTGACTTACACACTAGACGTTTATTGCGTGAATTCCCCGGTAAGGAAAAATACACTTATGTCCATCCAATTATTGGCGTTGATGAATATGTTTATACCGAAAAAATTCTAACTGAATTTTTGGCCGAGAAATTTATTGTTCATAAAGTCTACCGCTCACACAAACACGTCCTCAAAGGTAAGGCGCGCAAACGCCGCACTGTCTCTATTTACGCCGAGAAAGATTTCCGCTAGAAAATATCTGCGACAGTTTAATAGAGTAAGAGCATAGGCCTTGCCTCTGCTCTTACTCTATTTCCTTTTATCCCCTACTGCACTTGAGGATTATCATCCGCTATCGGATACTCCATACCATAGTCGTTTGGGCTATTTGATTGATCGCCGGTATCGTTACCCATGGTGGTACTTGATGTCTCAGCGCCAACCTTAATTGATTCGTTACTGATTACTGCTCGCTCTGTTGTGGTAGTTGCAATATCATTTGACTCTATAATACTTTCGGTATCTGGTACTGACAACAACACAAAAATATAATAAGAGCCCGCTAATATTATCAGTGCTTGTATAATTAAAATGATTCGCATATTTGTTTGTTATAATTTTACCATATTAGAACAATGAAATAGTATTTTTAATCCTTTTAAAGATCAAGCATGCATACCCGCCACATATCCAGTACTCCAACAAATTTGCAAACTATAGCCGCCTGAAGGTCTGTTAATGTCGAGTAGATCTCCAACAATATACAATCCAGGCACAAGACGAGATTCTATGTTTTTAAAATCAATCTCTGTTAAAGTCACTCCGCCGTCTGTGATGATGGCTTTTTCTGCTCCTAGCAGATGATCAACGGTAAGAACAATGGACTTCATTCGAGCAACCAAGGATGTGCGGGCGGCACTGCGCACACTATGAGAAGGAGTTTCACCATCAATCTTTGCCAAAGTAAGTAAGGGTGTAACTAACGCTGATGGAATAAGTTTGGCTAAAACATTTTTTAGTTTCCGATTTGATTCAGTCACTAATAATTCTTGTAACTTAATACGTAAAGCGCCAGCATCTAATTCTGGCATGATATCAAGAGCTAGAGTCGCCGTACTATGCTGTAGCACATCACCGACCGTACGACTCATATTTAAAATCATTGGTCCACTAATACCGAAGTGAGTGAATAATAACTTGCCGGTATAGACACTGTGTTTTTTATCATCAGCCAGTAATGTCAATTTGACTTTTTCCAAACTGACTCCACCAAGTGACTTTACCCATTCGTCCTTAAGAGCGATGGGAACCAGAGCATAATCATTAGTGCGAATGGTGTGCCCAAAAGAAGCTAGCCACGAAAAACCTTCACCGGTCGATCCAGTTTCTGGGCGGGAGGTGCCGCCAGTTGCTACCACACACGAATGAGCCAAAATCGAATTTTTGTTACTGAGCTGAATAGTAAACCGGTGTTCATCATCGTCATGAATAATTCCCGTCACAGTTTGTCTGGTTCTGATTTCAACATTAAATTTTTGTAAGTCTTTATACAAAGCATCCCAAATTGACTGAGCTGAATCACTTACCGGAAACATTCGGCCAGAATTTTCCTCTTTTAGAGATACAGCACGGTTGGTAAACCATTCTATTGTTTCAGTAACTCCGTGTTGATCAAACGTTGAAAATAAAAATTTTCCTGCGGTTTGATAATTCTTTAACATCTCACGCACCACTGGCTTATTATTGGTCACATTACATCTACCTCCACCGGTAATTAAAAGTTTTTTACCGAGAGAATTATTTTTTTCAAGTAGCAAGACTTGCTTCCCCCTAGCGGCCACTGTGGCGGCCGTCATCATCCCCGCCGGGCCACCACCGAGCACCACCACGTCCCAAACTTTTTTGTCTTTTGATTCCTTTATTTTTTTAATTAGTTTAGTCATATTCAGGACCAATTCTAGCGATAAGCCAACAATAATCTAAGTCCATTACCGACCACCAGTAAAGTGCCACCTTCATGTCCAATGACACCAAGTGGCAAAGGGAGGTGTCCAAAAATAGTTACCGACACCATTACCATCATAATCCCCATGGCAAAAATTAAATTTTGTTTGATGATGCGGTTGGCTTTCCGGGCTAACTGATAAGTATCCACTAACTTAAACAAATCGTTTGACAAAAGGGCGACATCGGCGGCCTCAATGGCCACGTCTGTACCAGCGACACCCATAGCCACTCCCACATGGGCGGTAGCGAGCGCCGCCGCGTCATTCACACCATCACCCACAAAAGCCACCATGCCTTCATCTCTTAATTGCTTGACAATGTTTACTTTATCCTCAGGTAAAAGAGCACCGTGGATATTTTTTGAATCAATTCCCAGCTGATTTCCTACAGCTATAGCTACCGTTTTAATATCACCAGAAAGCATTACTAAGCGGGTTACGCCAATATTTTGTAAAGCAGTTAAGGCAGTAATGGCAGTCGGACGAATTGTATCAGCCACTCCAATCACTCCTAGTACTTTAATACCCCGACCAATAATTATTGTCGTTTTACCATTATTTTCCAAACGTAATAATATTTCAGAGACAGTATCAGATAATATTATACCCTGGTCTTCCACTAAACGACGATTTCCAGCCCAATGCAAAATCCCATTGATATTTGCCGTAACACCTTTTCCTGGCACGGCCAAAGAAGCCGTCGGTAGATACTCTTTAGCCCCGAGATTAGTGGCATAAGTAACCACACTTTGCGCTAGGGGGTGTTGTGACTGCGATTCCAAGGTTAGCGCTACCATCAACAGCTCACTATCATCACCAACTATCGACACTACATCAGTCACCTGCATTTTACCTTCTGTCAAGGTACCGGTTTTATCAAAAGCAATAGTTTTAACATTACCAAAATCTTCCAGCGCCGCCCCACCTTTGAACAAAACCCCAGTCCGCGCGGCAGTGGCCAGCGCTGATAAAACTGCTGCCGGGACACTAATCACCACCGCACACGGACTAGCCACCACCAATAATGTAGCCACCTTATAAAACGCCTCATCCAAGGGAATACCAATTAAAATAAAAACTATTAAACCAAAAGCACTACCGACTAATACCAACACGGTGTAACGTTGTCCAAACCACTTACTAAAACGTTCGCTCGGTGACCGTTGTTCTTGTGCCTCAGTTACCAACTTTATCATTCTCGCCAAAGTTGATTGGCTAGCTAGCTTTGTCACTACCACCGTCAAGACAGCATTCTGATTGACCGTACCAGCAAACACTGTGTCAGTGATCATTTTATCTACTGGCACTGATTCTCCCGTGACCGAAGACTGATCAACCGCCCCTTCTCCGCTTTCAATTACTCCATCAACTGGAATTCTCTCCCCGGGACGTACCAGCACCAATTGCCCAATCACAAGATTCTCAACCGCTACCCTTACTATAGTGCCGTCTTCTTGTAACAAATTGGCCTCATCTGGTCGTAATTCCATTAGTGCCACCACCGCTCGTTTGGTATTACCCATGGCATATTTCTCCAACGTACCAGCCAAGCTAAACAATACTAATAAAATTGCTCCGTCACGCACAGCACCAACACCAGCCGCTGCCAGAGCCGCCAAAATCATTAAAAGATTAATGTCGAGTTTGGCCACCAACACATTCTTCAGGGCACTGATAGTAGCCGGTACACCTCCAGCCAAATACGACAACAAAAAAACCGCCCCGATATACCAGCCGGAAGCATCCAAAAATTGTAAGGTTACTCCTAACACTAAACCCACCCCTGCCAAAAATGTAAGGACTGTATTAATCTTTAATTCTTGTCTTTCGGCCTTAATTTCAGCCAACATTTTTTCCGCAGTCATTTCCATGGCTCTATCATAACGCGCAGTCCTGTTAAAGCAAAGTTATCGCTGTTGTTTTTAAACAATAAGTAAACGAGCCACTGAAGTTCTGTATTCTTGCTTAATTACAACAATCTTATAAACTGTATTAATGCGTGATAGGCAAATATTTGAAACTGAAACTTTAAAAAACGACATCAATATTCATTATTACAAATCGGAAAATCCATTTGTAGTTTTAAGTGTGATGATACCTATTGGAAGTGCACATAGTGGTGACAACAACAATATCATAATGGGCACACCACATTTTTTTGAACACCTTATATTACACCGTTCAAAACGACACTCCAAAAAAGACGAATTTATGAAGTGGGTTGGAAGTAAAGGAGGATTCATCATTGCTTCAACTAATCAATTTACCACGATTTACACTATACAAATTAAGGCCGAATATGTTCAAGATGCCTGGCAAGGTTTATATTCACTAATTTTTGAACCATTATTAGATACAGAGGATATTGAAATTGAACGGAGTATTATTATTAATGAACGAGGATTATGTAAGTGGTTTCCTGGTGATTCAGAATTATCAAATTATATCTGGAGTCATTGGATGGATACAACATCGGTCACCCGACGACAAATTTTTGGTGATGATACAGATTTATCAAAAATGAGTAATTTATCTTTAACGAATTTTCATTCATTATATAAATCACAAGGTATACATGTTATCGTTGCAGGTCCATCCAGAATTCCTGATATGTATAAAGAACTAGATAACATACCAACGAGACAGGTGCGACTCATAGAAAATAGTATCCCTTTTTCGTGGAAGAAGAAGGGATACCATGAAAGTGCTTTTTCTGATATTGAGGCGCCGATATATTTTACTGGCACTTTTTATGATTTACCGTCCGAAAAAGAGAGGGCTGCTATACATTTTTTATTTGAGTATTTAACTAATTTTTCAAATGGTCCAATCTATAAATGGCTTCGTCAAGAAAAAGGATGGGTTTATGAAGTAAATTATCATAGAATCATAACCAAGAAACAAGAAGCAATCGTACTAGAAATTCCTTTACAAAATCTTTTACAGGTTAATGAGGTAAAAAATGAACTTTCAAAACACATTGAAACTGCTATTTCTAATCCCGACTTACTTCGCGCTGAAGTTGATAGACAGTTGGATGGGATGGTATTTAGCTACCAAACAGTTGAAAATATAGTAAGTGAAGCTTTGCATGATGTTGAACACTATGGGTTTGTAACAAGTGAAGCGAAATACCAACAATACAAGGAGCTTTGTGTAGATCCTGCGTATATCCAAATGATATATATAAAGTATTTTGCCCCTGAGTTACGTGGAGAATTTTGTGCTATTCCAAAGCAGTTTTAAAAAAAGAGGCACCTCCGAATAAGGCGCCTCCATTCATATCACGTGTACAGTTACTTCTTTCCTGACTTTGAGCCGGGACCTTTGGACGGCTTGGTAGACCAGGCAGACCCAGCTGGTCGTGAGGGTTTTGAACTCAAACCCTTGGTCTGAGCGGCCAGTTTACTGACCTGGGCCGGGGAAGGTCGCGAACCACCACCGTCACCTCCACTTTTACCAAAAATACTCATTCCATCTTCTCCTCTTGCAATTGAAGGTGTCTCATTGACAACTTCTTCAACATGTACCAGCAAGGTAACATGTATGAATACAATATGCTTGATCTAATATATAGCGAAAATGGGGATACGTCCGTTATTTTCTCGATTTATGTGTTATAATATTATTTACTTTTAGGTAGTATCTCCCAACAGTCGCACAATTCATCCGAAGCATAATTTATTACACCACAGATTTTAGGTTTTTATTGGACTTATCCCCATTTACTCCCATTTACCCCTAGCAATCACTAGGAAAAAAGTGATAATAACGTTTTTTAAATCCTTGTTTATACAATTTTAGTTAATAGTTAATCACCATTCGCTTTACTATCGTTTCCTCGAGAAGAATGGTCTTCTTCTCCAAGTTTTATATTGGTGATGTTGGAATCAGACTGCTTGTCCTTACTTTCATATGAATCACCTTCCCTTTTATTACCATCGTCGTGCTGCTCTTCGGTTGAAGTACCAACTACAGGAGCAATGAGTGGGGCTACTATTACTTCCTTCTTTCCACTATCTTCTGGTTTACTCTGACGATTCTCGACTTCAATCTTGAGTTGTGAGCTGATTTGCTCCTCAGTCAAGGACGGGAATTGCTCTTTTATGGCTGAAATGATGTCTGCCTTGGTGTCATCAACTGTTGTGAAGGATACCACTTGGTCACCAAAACTCATTTTGACCACGGTTGTATCATTAAATATCTTAGCTTCTACTTCAAAGGCAATATTTGCATCCACTTTTTGGCTTGATTCAGATTTCTCTTCATTTTTATCACTAACTTCAGCAGTTCTCACAGAGACAGCATCGTCTTTCTCCTCTACCCTGATCCTGTCACCACTTCCGCGTACACTAACCTGGCTAGTTCCATCGTCACCCATGGTAATTTCTACCTTACTGTCAGCTGAACCGATATGAACGCCATCCTTATTATGTCTTACTTCTGCCTTTCCAGTCACTCCGGACACCTCCTTTGATAGTTGGGCCATTAAATTCTTGCGGTTTGAATCATTATCACTGGTCTTGTCGAGAAAATGTAGAATTTCTTCCACGGCATGATTTATTCTTTTTTCACCACCGTTTGACAGTACAATTACTCCTTTGTCGTTAGGCATACTCTCTCTATCCCCGATTGATAAAGTAAGAGCTTCGGTAATTTGATCAACAGTCAAGATCGGAAAGCGTCCCAAGATAGCAACAATCACGTCAGTCGTGGTAGTGGCTTCTGTCTCAAAGTAAAATGTCTGTCCATCTTGCTCCATTCTTATCACTGTTGTGTCATTAAAAACGACAGTATCAATCGACAGGGCGGTGTTAACCTCATCAGTACTGGTCGCTACTGTACCTGCCGATACGTTTGATGGTGAGATGGTCACTTCTTCATTAATAATATCTCGTAGTTCTTGCAAACGTTCAGCGGTTAGTTTTTTGGTCAAAGCTTCGCGGGCAGGTGTTGAAAAAGCCAGATTTAGATGAACGTCTTCCAGCGCTCGGTCAAGTGGAAACAGTAAGTCCCCTGGTCTGGCTGCGTCAGAGGCCAAGGCAGTCGCTCCGCCACCAAGGGCAAGAGTTAATAATAGTATAAATGCTGTCATAGATCTAAAGGTTAAAATTCCTACCAGAAATGGCGAAGGGGTTGGTTGCGGTTTAGACTTAATCAGACTCGATTCAATTTTTTGCCACATTGAAGCCCTCACCTCAGGCAATAATACTGGGCTAATTGATTCTATTTTTTTTGAAAGAATGATTTCTTTTTCCATAATATGTAAAGTTATTTCTCTAAGGCGCCAGCCAAAGTCTTTAGGGCACGGTGATGTCTCACCCGGACAGCTGATTCAGTTAACTTTAACAGACGAGCTATTTCACCAAAGGTATATCTTGACCAGTGATGCAGGACGACAATCTCGCGGGTCTGTTCATCTAGGGTGCCCAATGCTTGTTTTACATCCAAACCAACTTCTTTGTTGTCTGATAGACCTTGATCAGCTGGTAACGACATGAATTCCTCGTCAAACTCCACAGAATTTTTCTTCATCTGCATGTTTGCATCGGCATAATGTCGAGCCAGCTTGCGTCTAGTTATCACAAACACATACGCATATAATTGCGCCCGTGATTGGTAAAAAAAGGATGGTAAAGCTGCGAAAAAATCTATAAAGACATCCTGGGTTAGATCAGTGGCTTGTTCATTGGTAGAGGTACGATAACGTACATAAACATACACTTTATCTACTAGGTGGTCATATAGCTTTTGACAACTAAACGTATCACCCTTAGCGCTACCGTTTATCAGTCCAAGCATATCTTGATCATTTAATTCCATATGGTCTCTACCCAAGTATACTATGATGAATATATAATGAAACGTTACAGATACTAAAAATATCGCTTTGAAAAAACACCCAAAGGGTGTTTTTTCAAAGCGATACTTATGCCGCCGCCTCTTCTTCTGGAGCTTCTTCTGGAGTAGCTTCTGTTTCAACATCTGGTGTAGCGTCTTCAGCTACGGGAGCAGCAACTACAGTGTCGTCTGCTACTACGTTTGTTGTTTCATCTGACATAAATATTTTATGTTTAGCTACTAAACTTAGGGCGTTGTGAGTATACTCCACTTATCCCTAAAAACCTAATCGCAGGAAAGTTCCGATGCTAGTTAACAACCAAACCACATATCTGTACTATACTCTTGACTAGCTCACCTACGTAGGTTGACGAAAACGTGGATTGCTTCACTCCGTTCGCAAAGACGGACGGCGGGTATGAGATGTTTATTGCGTCGTCTTCGCGAGGAATGATAACGAAACGAACTGGTATTGGTGCCAATAATGGAATTTATCATAAAAACACAAAACCCGCGCCAAATGCGCGGGGTTTTGCGTAATACACTTCCAATAATACTTCTTGAGTCCTATGATTAGTCACGATCCTGATTACCATGCTTGTCGCTTCTAATATGATTAGTTAATCTATCCTCATCCTCATGCTCATGCTTATCATGACCTTCGTCGTCACTATCAACATGATTACGATCATTATCATTATCGTCAGCATCGTCCTTGTTTAAGTGTTCAACATACGAAACACATTGTCCCTGATTCTTGAATGTTGGGTCAGTGAACGTTTTCCAACCATCCTTTTTACACTGATTCTTGTCAGTTGGAGTGATTACTACTGGAGGAACCACAACGTCAGGATAAACTGAGGTTGGATCACCGGTTAGTGATGTGTTTTCAGCGGTAACGACTTTACCATTAGCTAATCTAACGGTGGCCACTACTCTGGTGGCTGGTACACTCTGGCCGTATTCTGATTCCCTTATATTAGTCCAATAGCCATCAGTCGCATAATCAAACGTTCCCGAGACATCAAATGGAGACGAGAATTGAGTTCCGGTAACATCAACATTGAACTTAGTAATAATGGCTGTGTTTGTTTGCAATAATGTCGAGCCATTAAATAGCTGCACTACAACTGACTGTGCACCAGCTAAAGTACTGCTAGCTAGACCGAAACCAGCTGTGTAGCCGGTAGTAGTGCCTAGACCGGTGTCGTAGTTAACCACACCAAAGTCCTCGGCAGTTAGTGAACCTGGCAATGCAACAGCAGTACCACTGGCTGAAGTCCATTCTCCAAACCGATTTCCACCCTGATAATTGTCAGACCAAGTTCCAGACATTGAGCCATCAGTGGCAATTGTGCCCAAGGCATGAATGGTGGTCAGTGGAGTGACAGCGTCAGCAGTAGCTGTGTAGTTGGCAGAAAAGTCAATTACATTACCCTCTACTGTTCCGGTCGTTACCACCCAGGTATAAACATTAGTGCCAGCTGGGCTTCCGCCGTTGCCGGTTAGATTTCCTAAGTTGTCTTGTACCAATGTCATGTCATGGGCATAATCAGTTCCTAGATAGTTAAAGTTAATTACGTAGTCTCCAGTCACATTCCAATCAGGTATAGAAGCATTGGCCGACATTCCTAAAAATAATGGTATTGCCAGTAATGACAACATCCCTATTTTGGTAAATTTGTTTTGTTTTAGTTTCATAAATTATTTTATTTGAAGTTACTTATACTTACATATAACGATTAACATTCTTTTATTCATTATGATTAACCTCTTATAGATACATGGTTAATAAGCTCACAAACGTTACAAAACCTCAAACCACAACACAAAACCCACAAAACTGTTAGCTTTGTGGGTTTTGTACGAATTTAGGATATCTACCTAAAACCGGCCCCATTAAAATCAATTGTCTCGATTTTCGAAATCTTCGGTCTTCTTTATTTGACGGCGACGAATAGCCAGATAGATTATTCCACCGAATAAAGCCACCCAAAATATTATGCTGACAATATACATATATTATTTTAGTTTAACTGCCGTACCATAAACAAGAATTTCTGCCGCCCCCTGAGCCACCATCGACGTCATCATTCTGACACCAATGACAGCGTCCGCATTCAACCTTTCTGCGTCTTCCGTCATCCGTTGCAGGGCTTGTTCGCGTGATTCGGCTTGCAATTTTGTGTATTCATCAATCTCGCCACCAACAATGTTTTTCAGGATAGCCATAATATCACGCCCAATGTGTCTGGCACGCACCGTACTACCTCGGGCAATACCCAACACTTCGCTTATTTCTTTATTGGGTATTGATTCAGTTGTAATAATTATCATAGTTAATATTTAATATATTCAATAATCTAGTCAATCCAGCCCTATGTTCAAATAATAACACAGTCAACTGCAGTTCGGCTTCATAAAATTTGCAGACGAATAGATGATATAATAATTATGGAATGAGTTGATTAATTAAAATAATAATAAATTATGGAAAATCAAAACAATAACTCAGGAGTAAATACAGTACTAATTGTAATCGTTATTATGATTATAGTCGGTGGCCTAGTATGGTTCTTCGCCAGACCAGTTGCAGAAGAAAAGAAAGGATTTGAAGTAGACGTAAATTTGCCAGCCGGTAACAACGCCGACCCTGTTAATACCACTCCTAATTAACCATTCCACAAACATTCCTATAATTTAATTTCGACCACCTGTGCGTGACACGCAGACAGGCAAGGCTTTCTTAAAAAAAGTTGTCTACTAATTGGCCATTTTATTTCTAACGAAGCGAGTCGCAACAGAGCAATCCGTACCGTTCGCTTTCGTCTGTCTTCGTGAGTCGCCACGACGCGATCCACGTCGTTCGTTTGTATCCTCTTTGCGAGCCCCGTTAGAAACTATGTTTCTAACGGGGCGAGGCAATCCACGTCATTCGTCTCTGAGGAAGGCTAAGTCTCCTTCAAAAACTGTTACTTTATATGAATAATGAAAATATGTCCGTTATTTTTCCGATTTTTAGGATGTAAAAACACTCAGTTAGCTAAATAAATATTGATATCCTGACTCTATCTATCTTTTTTCAAAAAATATTTGTATACTGACAATAGACTAGAAAATAACTAGGGGGAAAGGGAGACGGCATGAGCCGAAAGATAAGACAGAGGGTTCGGATTCCTAGGCCAAGGGCTACAAAAAAAGAAACCCCGAGGGATCGTTACGGTTGGACCTGTCCCGCCAAAAATTGGCATCATCGTCAACCGGTGTGCCAAGGAGGTACAACCACGAGTGAAAATCTCAGTTATGTTAATTTCAATAAGCATCGGGCCTATCACCAACTCTTTGGGGTGACGGACACATACGAGGTAGCCATTCAGCTCAACAAGACCTGGTTGCCCCTCGATTGGATTCTTTTGCCAGTTCCTACCGAACGAGTGTTGGAGGTGCTGGAGGTTTTGCGGCAGATGGGGGTAGTTCCGTTTGAAGACCCCATCCGGTTTGGAATAACCCAAACCCACCTGGACTTTTACAGGGAAGGCACCAGGTGAACTGCTTTGAATGAAAAACAACGACCGGTCTGATACCCGGTCGTTTTTCAATTAAATTTTTTTTGGAGAAATCAGCCTCGAAAAGTTTAAGTTTGGATAGGGATTCCCTGACACAAATTCCCCTACTCATAATTTCTTCCATCACCAGTTATTGGTATTTCATCACCAAAATTTTGGTATTCTTCGCCGACAACAATCGCCCCAAAAAAACGATAAGATTGGTGCGTTACTGCCGAAGAATGCCAAAATTTGTGTGATTAAACCCATGTATATGTAGTATTTTACCTTCCTATTGTACTCCACGTATGTAAATAACCCCATCACAACTCAGTCAGCATGGGAAAACGTGGGGGTAAATTAAAACAAGGTTTTTTGAGTTCAATTACTCCAGATCTTTCTCTGGGTTGTTTTTGTGAAGTGATAAATGTATAAAATAACTTCACTTGGAATTATCAAATATGTGTGTCGCAATATTCATAGGTGTTTTGTGAGGTGTAAAATATAAATATGAAAATTCGTAACATTATGACAACCGATGTTACAAGTATTACTCCGGACACTACTTATGCCGAAGCTGCAAAACTAATGCACGAACACACCATAGCTTCTATTCCTGTGACTGACAAAACTGGCACTCTGGTCGGAATCCTGTCTGAGAAAGATTTGTTTATAGAATTATATCCAAAATACGATGAGTTTTACGAAAATACCCATCTGGCTAGGAGGCAGGAAGAAATGGAAGACAAGGTGAATGATCTTAGAGTAAAACCTATCTCTAACTACATGACAAAAAAGGTTCTTACCATTAGTTCGGACGACCCAATTATGAAGGCCGGCGGTTTAATGTTGGCTCACCACATCCATCGGTTACCAGTAGTTGATGAAGGAAAATTTATTGGCATAGTCTCGCGCGAAGACGTCTTTAGTGCTGTACTAAAATTTCATCTGGGGTTTTAGGATGTATAAAATACTAGCATCGTTCCGTTCTCCTCGTCGAGTTTTGTAGAAATGGGGATACGTCCGTTATTTTCTCGATTTATGTGTTCTAATATTATTTACTTTTAGGTAATATCTCCCAACAGCCGCACAATTCCATCCGAAGCATGATTTATTACACCACAGATTTTAGGTTTTTATTGGACTTATCCCCATTTATTGTAACCACGTCAGTACGTACGTACTGACGTGGAAAAAGCCGAGTTGGGCGTTGGGTTTGTTTATTACTAAAGTATTACGATTACTCTCGAGATAAGAATACAACGTTAAAATCCGGAGGTGTCCCTTGAGTGTTAATTTTATTGTCTCCTTCATCTTTTTACTTATAGCACACTGCCAAGCTCACTCCTTCCGTAAAGGATGGGGTGGAACCATTTTTTATTTCCTCTATTCGTGTGACTCCGAGTTTTGCTTCGGCACACGCTATCATTTCTGCAGTAACAGTGATGTTGTTTGGGTCCAAACCTAGAGAGCTTATAAGTTTGCGTTGACCGTCAGTCATATTTGAGCTATCTATTGTGGTGTCACCTCTAGTAACTGTATCTGCGGCTGAGTCCTGTTGACCAGACACATTGGTTGAGTCACTACCAGTTAATATAATCCCTTGTGAAGAGGTCATTCTACCCAGAAGAAATCCAGCTCCAAATACGACGACCATGAGTATAATTGTGAGTAGTGTTTGATTGTTCATATGTTTTATAGTTATGCGTTGTCCTGTCCCACTGGTCTAAGGAAAGCCCTGACCAGTGGAGAGCGTTGTTATTATGATCCTCGAATGAGTCTAAGAACAGCAAGTAATACTACCGCTCCAATAACTGCCACCATAAAGCTGTAGAGATTGAAGCCGTTAACTCCACCATTGCCGAAAAGGTTCATGATATATCCACCGAGACCTGCCCCGATAATGCCAACGACAATATTAAGAATAATGCCTTGCTGACCATCAGTGCCCATTATCATTGATCCAATCCAACCCGCCAATCCCCCAAATACGATCCATACTAAGAAATTCATATTTTTTTATATTAGATTATTATTACTGAGTGTTATCCTGCATTTCCAAACCACGCTCCGCCTCACGTTCATCAAGCGGACGGTTCATAACTACCAACTTAATAATCCCCCAAGCCACTACCCAATAAACAAGCATCGCCAATAGCGTGCTCCATTCCAAGGTACTTCCCCCGACGCTATTGGTACCGAATACCAATCGAAATGGTGCGAGTGGAACGTATGAGAGTGAGTAGATGAAGTTAGTAAATCCTGCAGCTGCATTCGCCCCTAGCAACTTTAGAATGAATCTAAAGAGCAGAAGAGCTTCGAGTACGTAGAATACATACCAAATTACGCGGGTCGTTTTGTAAAGTGTTTTTTCGTTATTCATAATAATTATTTATATTTAATAATGTTATTTTTGATTTCCTCCAGTACCCTCGCTGGCCGGAATGTTTAGCTCAACATTGAGTCTGTCTTGTTTTGATTCTTATGCCTCGCTATTACAGAACCACACCAGCCCAAAAATGATAACCCTCATTATTACTCAGAAGATTGTGTTCATTCCTGAATTATCTGAGTTGTTCATAGTATTTATAATTAATTTTTAAACTGATAATAGTAGTATGAACCAGAGCACGGTACCCATTATTGGTGTCAGTATGAAACTTAGTATTATTATACCATTTTTACCATGACTTGTTATACATTTATTTTGTCTAATAATCAGCTTCCCCAGCCCAACGTATAACTTAAGACCAATATAGATCATATGACTGTTATTAATTATGCGTTAGCTAATGACTTCCATAACAGACATCATTGTAATTTTTTCTTGTAGCACTGAGTTACCAATAGTTTTCCTAAATTTTGGCAAAAGATCAAAAGCATAGTCTCCCTTTTTGACCTTAATAACCAATCGAATTCCGGCATGTCTAATTTTAATTATGCGCTGTATTAGCATTGGATGTTTATTTGTATTTTTCATTACTATTAGAACGACTGACAAACTCCATTCTTACCATCGAAAGTGTGTCGTAATACATAGCAAAAACTACGAACCATACCAAAGTTCCACTTATCGTCGATAAAAATAGAAACCCATGGACAATGGTTCAATCCCTTTTTTAAGACGATAGAAAGCTTCAGGAAATGACTACCAAGAGTAAATAGAATTATGAAAACAAAAAACCTCTCGCTATGAGAGGTTCTTTGTTTCCTAGGTGATTACAAATTCAATCCTGGGTTTGATTTAATAGACGTATTGGTCTTTACTCCAGCATCAATTACATCAGTACCTACTGTGGTATCAGTCGTAGCGTCTACCTTAACATCAATTGATGGGCCAGAATCACTTTTGTCAGTAGTTTCTGTATTTGATTCGGCGTTTGTACGAGTATTTGACTCAATTTGAGTTTTATCATCATTAGGTTCTGTCTGATCATCTAACACATCGTCAATTACAGTGCTGGTCGATAGTTCAACATCAATCTTTAGTCTCAACATACTATTTATCATAGTTTCTACCTCACTCGCAATACGGATTACAGATTGAGCAGAAGCATAGGCAGTACGATAGTCTTTGGTTTGCAATGACGCCTTGGCTTCAGCTTGAGCAAATACAGCTTCATTTAATTTTGCCTTGACTCGGGCATAGGCCTCGGCTGATACTTTTGATTCAACTTGGGCAAGTCTGATTTCTGCTTTAGCAATGAATTTATCAGCTCGGTTAATAGTTGCCTCAACAGCTTTTTGCATACCGACTGATGCTTCAATGGTTGCGGTCGCATGGGTTTGGGCTTTCGCAGTTGCGTCAGCATAAGTACGAACATCAGTGATTAGTTCCGCACCATTATTACCAGATACACGTTTATTGAGATCCTCTAAAACATTAGCGTGGACTCGGAAACCTCCTTCCAGTGAAGCTCTCACAGTTGCAGATGACTCGTAATCACCATCTGCTTCTGCAGTAGCACTTCGCTTTCCGGCTTCATTAGTGTGAACTTTCAGACGAGAACTAATGTCTGCTGACGCTTCAGCGGTAAGTTTACCTCGTTCAGCCAACGTTTCAGCTTCCACCAATCGTTCTTCGGCTAACTGTACTTGTAAACGGGCTTCAGCTTCATTTGAAATAGCTAGAACACTTTTAATATTTTCGTTTACTTCAATTTTCACCGGATACAAGAAGTCACCTGGTACAGCTCCTTCGGCAGCGTATGAGGTTCCTCCTCCAGCGATTAACATAATAACAATTATTGCAGCAATCATAGACTTTTTATTTAGATTAAGGATATTTGTAATAAATGAAGTACGTTGTGGTACTTGCTCTATAGAACTACCGTCCGTTCCAACACTTACACTATGAAATTGCGCATACTCCAAAAGGTTATTTTCTATACGGGCACGAGAAGAATCAGACAATTTCATGCCCTTCAATTTTTCAACGTATTCAATTGTTTTTAAATCTTTATTCATATACCAAGTTGTTGTTGTAGTCGTTTGGTGGCCCTATTGAGTCGCACTGAAATTGTGTTGGCTGTTTCCTCAAGCACTTCTGCAATATCTTTAGGATCCAATCCTTCAACATGTTTTAAAAGCAACACTTCTTTATCTTTCTGCTCCATGTCTTCAATATTATCAAGTACCTCCTGATATTCAGCTACTGTTTCAGGGCTGGCTGACATATCTTTTGGTATATTACCTGATTCCATTTTTTCATCAAGAGAATCAGATTTTTTCTTCTTGTACCAATCTTTAGCCATGTTGTTGGCAATGGTATACAGAAACGAACGAGTATTCGTCATTTCCTTACCATTACGCAGGTATTGCCAATATCTGGTGAACACCTCCTGGGTCATATCTTCTGCTAGATCAATATTAGAAACTTTAACTATGCAGAAACGAAAAATTGCATCTCCGTATTCGGAGAATGATTTAATGAACACTTTTTCTTGGGTGTTCTGATTCATATAACGATTTACATGTATTACTCTTACATTTAATATTAAGAATAGCAATTGTTAAGTAAAATCATTATAAATAATTATCTAATACCGGTGTCACAGTTGATGGTAATTTCCTGCACTGCCTTTGGCACAATAGAAATAGCATGAGATGCGCAACGCGGGAATATTGCCTGATTTTCTACCTGGAGCGTGTAATCCCCTGGCGGTAGTGCAAATGAATATTCACCCTTGCTGTTGGTTTTTGTAGTTGCAAAAGGTGTACTTTTGTTATTACTAGAAAAAATCTGTATGGTTATTTCAAATGGTTGGTCATCACACCCAGGTTGGGGAGGATTTTGCATTACTGGGCAGATTGGCCCACGAAGAACGGTTCCATGCACTCCTGAATCAAAAGGCAGAATGCCAGTATTATCTGGCTGTTCGACTGAGGCAAAGTTTATAGGAATTTCGAATGCATCATCATTTTCGGGGAGACCTGAAGGATTATCCTTTTTAAATATCAGCGTTCCCTTCTGACTATAAGCAGATGGGTCTGAGGTAAAAGTAAGCGTTGCTTCAAACGGAACAAAATCTTCAGTCATCCAGTCGGCTTTCGTCTGTGCAATTGCCTGCCCCACAATCAATCCATCCCAGTTAGTAACAACAATAGGGAAACTGGCTTCAAAAAACCACGTGCCTCGTGCCTCACCGGTTATGGTAAGTGGACTTTGTATAGTTTGATTGGGACTAGGTGAGTAAATATGAATGTATTCTCTCTCTGGTGGTTCGTCGTTACCATTCCCTTCTATGGAAATTTTGTCGCCCAAAAATTTCGGCTGGCGGTTGGTCACCAAATCTATGATTGCTTTTTCGTTTGCAAAGATTTCTCGAATATAGTTACGAAATAAAAGATTTGAAACATCTGCTCGTACTCCATACGCCTCTATTCCTAGATGTCGGGCAATAAAAATAGAGCGGTACAAGTGAAATGATTGTGTGGTGATAATCATGGAAGAAACTCCAAAAATATCTCGAGCGCGGTACATCGAGCTATAAGTATCAAAACCAGCATGGTCAAGAAAGATATCTTCACTAGGAACACCTTTCTCCATGAGATAGAGACGGGCGGGATTTACCTCGTTATGGCTCAAGGTACTATTATCTCCCGAGACGAGAATTTTTAAAACCTTCCCCGCTTCATATAATTTAATAGCCATATCCACTCGAGCCGTAAATACCGCCGAGAGTTCCCCTTTACTAGAAATAGCCGCCCCCGGAACTAGCGCCACTATTACTGTCGGTGATTCCGCTGGTGTATCGTAGATATATGATTTCGTGTTTGTATATATAGTTAAATTACAAATAACAATAACCATCATGAGGAGCAAAAAACAACATCCCAAAAATTTAAAAATAGATTTCATTAGAGTTAGTATATACCAACTAGTGGAATCAGACGTATTTTATTTTTAGTCATAAGACAAATCGCCGACCACGTGAGTCGGTGTTAGATCTTTTGAGATTTTCATAGGCCAAACACTCTCACGACTTCATCGAAGTTTTTGAGCTTATCCTTTTCCCACTCTTCCTGTTTTATATACAGAGCTTTATAGACAACCCGATTTTGACAATTATTTACATCCTCACACCACTTCTGTAATCTTTCAAATTTTAACTTGTCATTTTCTTCCTCTCGTCCTTTTGTTTCAATAATATATACAGTTTTTTCATCTTTTTTCACAAAGAAATCAGGATAGTAGGTGGCGATAAACCCTTCCGAATTTTTATATTCAATTCTGAGCGTGCTCGCTTCCTTGTTTTGAAAGTTTTTTGCGAAAGAAATTACATCATCACAATTCTCAAGAAAGTCTGAGAATACCAACTCAAAGTCGCTATCGCCGACGATCTTATTGAAAACAGACTTTTTGGGTATTAAATAAGATTTGTCATTAACAACAAATGGTCTTGCCTCGCTGATTTTTATATAATTTTTTATTTCTGTATCTCCCTTGTCTTCCACAGTGAGATCATTGATAGCTTTCTTGAAAGAATCTTTAATGAGCCGTATATATTCAACTTCTGACAAGTTTCTCAAGGTATTGAGGTCTGATAAATTCACAGGACTATCAAACATATTATTCTGGACAAACTCCTTTACCTTGCCGAATAAAATATCGTAGCAACCGAACAATCGCAGTTCT
>MFMT01000043.1:25223-26122 GCA_001783565.1 Candidatus Kaiserbacteria bacterium RIFOXYD1_FULL_42_15
ATCTTTAAACACAATTTCCCGCTTTTCTTCTTCAGAAAAGGTTTTCACTTTTACTTTTTTATTCCCAAATTTAGAAACATCTAGTTTGGCGAGATTTTTATACTCCCTTTGAATTCTAGGGGACATCACCGGAATTTCAATATCAAGTTTCTCAATATCCTTTTTTGGATTATCTTTATCAACCTCAATAATCATTGGGGCTATCGGCTTTGCACCTGCTCCCATCGCTTTTTTCTCAAGAATAACGCCTTCGCCTTTGATTGACTCAACAAAGTCCATGAAAGCGGGAGTTCCAACAACGCTCACATACTCCTCAACATCATCTCTGCCAAAAAACATTCTACGAAGTCCGCGTCCAAGAGTTTGTTCAGGAAGAATTTTTGAATCTGCGGCGTAAGGGCGTAACCCGACAATTGTCGTTACGTTTTTTACATCCCAACCCTCTTTAAGCATCATAACGGAAATAATCACTTTAAACGGGCTTTCCCAACTATCAATTTCATTTGCTTGTTTTCTAAGCAAATTCAGTTCATCTTTATTTTTACCAGAAACTGTTTCTGAAATTTCTCCGCTTTTGTTTGTGTGAATTGTTAAAACCGCACCTTTCAAGTCTTTGAAACTTGTTTCAATATATTCTGCCACTTCATCACAATTTTTTGTATCGTCTGTCATGATGAAAAGAATGGATTTTTTACCCATCGGTTTTAATGCATCGTATGTTTTTTGCCATTCTTCAATACCAAGATTTATATAATCTCTATATTTTTCACTAAATAGCGTGCTTTGATTTTCTTTTAGCTTTCCTCGGTGGTAAATGGGAGGTAAATGGGGATCGGTAAATGGGGATAAGTCCGTTATTTTCTCGATCGGTAAATGGGGATAAGTCCGTTATTTTCTCG
>MFMT01000043.1:26177-26323 GCA_001783565.1 Candidatus Kaiserbacteria bacterium RIFOXYD1_FULL_42_15
ATTCATCCGAAGCATGATTCTGATTTATCACACCACAGATTTTAGGTTTTTATTGGACTTATCCCCATTTATCCCATTTATCATTTATCAAATGAATGAGCGGAATAAAAATTAGTGTGTGCTTATGTGCATCGCTGCCGGACTTG